>NZ_JAYGHQ010000018.1:0-124225 GCF_034931425.1 Crocosphaera sp. XPORK-15E | reverse complement strand
CACCTTCACTCGTACCGGAATTTTAACTAATGCGTTAACAGCTAATTACACCATTGGTGGCACAGCAACTAATGGAACAGACTACACAAATATTGGAACCATTGTTAATTTTGCAGCTAATTCTGCGACAGCTACAGTAATAGTAGATCCCAAAGTTGATACAACAGTAGAAAGTAACGAAACTGTAGCATTAACCTTAGCTTCAGGGACAGGTTATAGCATTGGAACCACAACAGCAGTTACAGGAACTATCAATAACGACGACGACACCAGTGTTACCCTTGGCTTAAACTATAGCGGTATCAGCGAAAACAGTCCTAGTAACTTCACTTACACCTTTACCCGCACTGGAATTTTAACCAATGCGTTAACCGTTAACTACACCGTTGGTGGTACAGCAACCAATGGAACAGACTACACAACTATTGGAAGCAGTGTTACTTTTGCTGCTAATTCTGCAACAGCTACAGTAATAGTAGATCCCAAAGCTGACACAACAACAGAAAGTAACGAAACTGTTGCTTTAACTTTAGCTTCTGGGAGCGGTTACGCTGTTGGCACAACTTCGGCTGTCACAGCTACTATCATCAATGATGATAGCACCCGTCGCCAATTTGGAACCAATGGGGTTGATGTGATTTTGGGGACGACTAACGCCGATTATATTAAAGGGGGATTAGGTAGTGATATCTTGACAGGGGGAAGTAATGGGGATACCTTCTTCTTTGCTTCTGCTAATGAGGGCAATGACCAAATCACTGACTTTACCCCCAATACAGACAGCATTTTAGTCTCAGGCTCTGGTTTTGGCAATGGCTTAGTTTCTGGTGATACCCTAGCCCCATCTCAATTCATTCTTGGGGCTAATGCTACCACATCGAGTCAACGCTTTATCTATAACGCTTCTACGGGGGCTTTATGGTTTGATCCTGATGGTAGTGGAGCATCAAGCGCAACACAACTTGCCACTCTCAATGCGGGTTTAGCCTTGACTTTTGAGGATATTTTTGTTAGCTAAGTAGTCATCTCAATTTCTTCAACAATAAATTCCACCGTTTGACCATAGGGACTGCCAAACTTCAATTGAGTCCCCGATGATAATGGCACTTCTTCATAGTGGACTCTTTGCCAATGGTCATTCTTCAAAATCAAGGTTCCGAAACGGGAAAAATCCCGTAGAAAGTAAGTATAACACTGTTCAGGCTCGGCGGGAACTTCTCGGCAAATGATCTCAGCATGACGCTGACTGACCCATTTTTCTTGGATAACGAGATCATTTTCAGGACGACGGCCCACCCTCATTAACCCGCCGTAGATTTGCCAGCGAGTATCTTCTTCTTCGACAAACCGCAGATAAGCGGCCGGTGGTTTAGTCGTGATTAAAGGTAATTGGGTAATATCATCTAAGGGGGCAATTAATTCCCCATTGAATTGAGGGTGCATATAGAGAATAGGCAACGTCCAAGCTGGTTGATTAAACTTATAAAGGGTCAATAATTGTTGTCTAGCAAATCTAACCGCCTCATCAATCGGTTGACGTTGAGTTAAGGCTTTCGTTAGGGCCTGAATAAAGCTTAAGGCTTCTTGATCAGCGATGGAATCTCGCATAGCTAAGACAGCAGGAACCCCATGATGAATTAAGACTTCGGCGAGGCTACTGCGTTCAATGGTTTTTGAGCCTTGATGATCGGGTTGGGCCCCCCAACAGGCATTAAACACCGCTAGGGTAATTTGATTGCGAATCAGCACTTGTGCTAATTCTGTCCCATTCATTGTTGCTTGAGAACTTAAAAAGAGTAACCCTCCATTGGGGGCGGGCATTCCATGGCCTGCATAGAAAAGAACGTTATAATCTCCACTATCAAGGGTATCAATTAATTGGCTAGGGGTTGGTTGTACTAGGGGATGAACTGTAACAGGGGGCTGCAAATTTCCTTGAGGGGCAAAGGAACTATCTTCAATCATTTGGGCCAACAAATTCGCTTCTGTTTCCAGTTTTAAGTCTTCATGGGTTAAACCATCAGCCTCTTGAACTGAACGCCCTTGACTATCAGCTTGATTTGTAATTTCATTGAGAGAGGCTGGAGAGGGATGAGTTTGATTTCCTAACACCAACAAGATGTTTAAGACTTCTTTCGCCTGATGAAAAACTAAGGGGTCTACATTGTTAGTGGTGCGACTAAAAAGAATTTGAGGATCGAGGGAAATTGTTTGTTTACCCGCTGCTGATTGCATAATTTCCCAAGGCAGAGGAATTAATTGAGGAGCTTGAATGTCCAATCGTAATCTTAAGGGACGATGGCTTCCTAATGCCAGGCCGCGACTTTGGGCAAAACTCGAATGAATTGAAGCGTCAAACAACCATTGCCACAAACTCAAGCCTAATTCTTGCATCAGTCGCCCGCCATAGCTTTCCATGGGGCTTGCTAGGGTAAATGTGAGGGGTGGCAGAACGGTAGTTAGTTGATCGTGGTTAACAGGAAGGTGGGGTTCTCCTTGGGGGGCAAACATTTCTTGCCAAGCTAACCACTTGCGGGTTAAGGTTTCTGACCATAAGGAATCATGATGAACGTATCCACTCGGCACAGGGGCATTGGTTACCCAAAGGGCAAAACTCTCTGAACCCCCCGTTGTTAAAGGGGCGATCGCTACAGTTAAGCAAGGATTTAAGCCTAGGGTCATTACCTGTTCTTAAAAGAAGTCAATAATGACATTTTAACTTAATATTATCCAGTCCCGTTAGGATTTAATTAATTTAGGTATTTATGATCGGGTAAAATAAGCTTTGGGAAAATGGTCTGTAAGTATTTTTGGTAGTTTATTACCCAGTTTACTGGAGATTATTTACGAAATTAATCAACGTTTCTTGATTAAAATTATTAATTTAAAGAGGCAGGAACAGTAAAAATTCCTAGCCTCTTTTTTGACTTTTTTAGCTTAATTTTTGAGCAAATTAGATAAATTGACTAAACTATCTCAGTAAAATCCCCCAAAAAATTTTTTATAAAGAGTGAACTAAGCTTGTATTTTTACGGAAAATTTGTTATTTATATTGAGGAATACTTTTCATTCCTATGAGAGAAAATGAAATACTTGTTTGCTGTAGGTGTCGCTGTCTCTGTCTTGAGTAGTCCAATGGTGGCTTCTGCTGGTACATTTAGTGCGGCAGGATATGTCGAGGTAGAAGATTTTGAAGGTCCTTCTTTGGGACAGGCTAAAAACCTAACATTTTCTAGCTTATTTGACTTTGCTCGTATCCCTCAATTAAGTAACGGTTCCCCTAATGAACTGTTTGGAATTATTCGTCCAAGTGATTTTGGTACATTGGTCACCAACTTATCAATTAATCAATTTACTTCTATTCCTTTATTCCTGAACTTTGGAGAAAATGACCGTTTTTCTCTCTCACTCAACTCAATTACAAGTAAATCTGATAGCCCTTATGACCTTAGAATTGATGGCTATGGTTTCCTCCATGATAACTTAAATCTCATTGAGTCCAATGATGTTACAGTTAGGTTCACCGCTCAGGATGTATTTGGTGCGATCTCGGCATCCTTAAGCTTTGGAGGTACTACAACACCAACACCAACACCAACACCAACTCCAACCCCAACTCCAACCCCAATTCCAATTCCAATTCCAATTCCAATATTCCTTCGCCATCGGACGAAACAGCAGTTCAAATTCCCGAATCCGATATTCCTGGGTTAGTATGGTTAACAATTCCTGTGTTAGCGATCGCTCAGAAAAAATTGCGGTCAAACTCTTGATAAAAACTCAAAAGTAACACTATAAATAACTGGATTTGCAAATAAAAAAGGTGGTTATTTTCCACCTTTTTTATTGTCATTTTATAGTATTATTTTAACGACAACCTAGATTAATTGTTATGTCGGAAACGGTGATCCAACGAGAGACGATCGCGGCGATCGCTACAGCCATTGTTCCCCAACAGGGTAGCATCGGTATTGTCCGCTTATCGGGTCAAAATGCCCTGTCTATCGCTCGCAGTCTATTTGATGCCCCTGGACAACAAAAATGGCAGTCTCATCGCATTCTCTACGGTTTCATCCGTCATCCTCAAACCCAACAGACGATTGATGAAGCCTTATTATTGCTCATGTTAGCTCCTCGTTCCTATACCCGTGAAGATGTGGTCGAATTTCACTGTCATGGGGGTATTATTCCGGTGCAGCAAGTTCTCCAATTATGCTTGGAACAAGGGGCAAAATTGGCCCAACCTGGGGAATTTACCATTAGGGCCTTTCTTAATGGCAGAATTGATCTCACTCAAGCAGAAAGTATCGCTGAATTAGTCGGTGCGCGATCGCCTCAAGCTTCTCAAATTGCGGTGGCCGGGTTACAAGGAAAATTGGCTCAACCGATTCGGCAATTACGTCATACTTGTTTAGATATACTCGCAGAAATTGAGGCAAGAATCGATTTTGAGGAGGATTTGCCGCCACTAGATGAAAATGTGATATCTCAGGGGTTAGAGGCGATTTTAAGACAAGTTGAGGCGATTTTATCCACAGCAGATCAGGGGGAATTGTTACGCACAGGCTTAAAGGTGGCTATTGTGGGCCGTCCCAATGTGGGAAAATCGAGTTTATTGAATGCTTGGAGTCGCAGCGATCGCGCCATTGTTACAGACTTACCAGGAACTACAAGGGATGTAGTGGAGTCTCAGTTAGTGGTGGGGGGAATTCCGGTGCAAGTTTTAGATACGGCAGGTATTCGGGATACCATGGATCAGGTGGAGAAAATTGGGGTTGAGCGATCGCGGGTTGCTGCTCATCAGGCTGATCTTATTTTACTAACGATTGATGCTCAAGTGGGATGGACAATAGAAGAAACAGAAATTTACCAACCAATTGCTCATCTTCCGGTTATTTTAGTGATTAATAAAATTGATTTAGGGACTCCAGATTTTTCTCTATTTCCTGCACAAATTAAGGAAATTGTCAAGACTTCAGCAGCACAAAATCAGGGAATTGATGGTTTAGAAAAGGCGATTTTAGCCTCAGTTCATCAAGGAAATTTAAAGGCTGCTAATTTAGATTTAGCGATTAATCAACGGCAAGCGGCGGCTTTAACCCGTGCTAAAATAGCTTTACAACAAGTACAGGAAACAATTAATAATCAACTTCCGTTAGATTTTTGGACAATTGATTTGCGTAGTGCAATTCAAGCGTTAGGAGAAATTACAGGAGAGGAAATAACAGAATCAGTCTTAGAGAGAATTTTTAGTCGTTTTTGTATTGGTAAATAAGCTGATAATTATCAATTTAATGACCATTCGGCTTGTTTTTGGGGTTCATTAGTTGAGAAATAAGCGCAATAATTCATTAACCTTAAAAAAGATGTCCCAATTTATGCTATAAAATTCTTAGGGTTGACCTTTTTATCATTAGACATAAAGACAATCTGATTCAGTTCTTCACTATAAATAAATTATGACGAAGAAATTTCTAGTTAGTTCCTTCTTACTCCCTTTAATCGGAACCTTAAGTGCTTCCTTTCCTGTCTATGGAAATACGACCAGTAATTTAACATTTGAAGTTAATGGAGTCAGCGATCGCAAAGGACAAATTTGCTTTAGTTTGTTTTCCAGTAGTCGAGGTTTTCCTAGTAGTGGTAATGATGCAGTCCAAAAACAATGTGTCAAAATTACCGATACTAACCCCAGAATAACCATTAATAATTTAGCCCCTAGTACCTATGCAGTAGCTGTATTTTGGGATGATAATTCTGATGGTCAACTTAATCGCAATTTTCTCGGAGTTCCTACTGAGAAATTTGGGTTTTCTAGTAATCCCGTTGTCCGAACTGGCCCTCCTAAATTTGGAGAATCTGCTATTCTTGTAACGGGGAAAAATGTGATAATTTCAATCAAATTGCAATCTATTTAATCAAGATTTTATTGTAGAGGCGTTTCTTAAATCGTCTCTACTTTAGTCTTTAATTTTGTTTCAGTTGTTGACTTAACCAGCTAAGATAATCCTGACTACCTGCCATAATAGGTAAAGCAATAATTTCAGGAGTATCATAAGGGTGAATCTCTTTAATGACTCTTTCTAGTTCATCATAAATATCTTGACTACTTTTAATAAAACAAATCCATTCTTCATCATGACAAATTTGATTTTGCCACCAATAATGACTGGTAATGGGGCCGATAATTTGAATACAACCAGCTAATTTTTGTTCTAATAAAACTCTGGCAATATTATCAGCATCCTCTTTTTGAGATGTTGTCGTAATTACAGTAATGTAATTATTATCTAACGTCAATTTCCTAATCCCTAAACTTAAAGCATTCAATTATCTCATAAAACTGAGTGTAACTGAGGTTTATTGAGCATTGTCAATGGTTGCTAAGACGACATTATCTTGTAGATCAAAGGCCGAACTACTTTGATCTGTTGTACCAACTTCAAACAAGTAAATAGCTTGGTTATCAGGAAGTTTAATCTTTCCATCTTCAATATATTTTTGTAGAAAAGATTCAATCGTGCTTTGATTGTCAAAGGGTGTAATGTTGGGAACAGCATCTCCATTAACAAGAACCTTAACCTGAGAAGAATTTGTATTATTAGTAGAAACTGTCATACTATAATTACTACAAACTGCCCCATTTCCAGCAATTGATTCTACATCAAATGTTGACCCTGCTGGTTGATTTGGTAAGCTTAGAGGTGTATTAGTATTCCAAGTTTGTTGAGTTCCGTTGACATAGAGATTTGTCGCAACTGGAATTGTTACTCCTCCTGCTCCACAAGCAATGTCACCTCCTAATATTTCAAATTTTAGATTAGCAGGTTTATCAATGGTTAACTTCTTATCAATGATCTTGAAACTCGGACTATTTTCTGTGATACTTTGGGTCATATTAGCTCTAGCAAAAGCATTAGTGTTTACTTCATAAGTAAGATTTTCATGCCAAACAGGATTAGTTGCTGTGGTTGCCAAATTTAGCTTAACTAATTTTTGTTGGGAATCAACACAAGCATGAAAACCATTAATAGCGTCAGCATTGCTAATTTGCCATTCTGAGGCACAAATTGGGTTAGTTGCCGTGTTATCAATATTATCAATTAAAACAGAATATTCCCATGTTTCTGGAGTATTAATTTCGCTATTATCATATTGTCCATCGTTTTGAAATTTTGGCCCCCATCGCTCAATTGTATTAGGGCCATGCCAAGGATTGGGGGCTGGTCTAGTATAATAAATAATACGTTGAGGTATGTTAGGAATTTGAATCACTAAAACAGGTTTAGCACCTGTTGGTAGTGTAAAATCTGGTGCTTCAGATAAGGCAGCAACGGCATCAGATTCAATTTTTATGCCTGGTTTAACTTCTTCCGTGATAAATTCAATCGCCCGATTGGTATTATATTGAAGTTCGCCTTTAGCTGTTGATTTTTGATTTGTCATAAGTATCTGAATTAATCCAAATCCAGCAGATGAAACAACCACTAAAGTTAAGGCGGATGAGATCAATACTTCTGCCAAAGTAAAGCCAGAATCCAGATATTTTGACTTAAATATGAGATTTTTATGATAAATTTTCATTTCAAAATTAATTGCCAATTTATTCAAAAGTTTACACAATCCAAATATAACATATTTTCTGGGATTGACAAGTATTTTGTTGTAGTAAATTTTTATATTTCTTGACAGAAAATATACGGTAAAGACTAGATATTGAGGATAAATTAAGCGTAAAATTAAGGGACAATTATAATAACTTTTCAGTAAATTTGAGGGGAGGGAATAAAGATTGATAAAAATTTTCAAAATTGATGTTGTCAACTTCCGAATAATTACGGAATTAAAGATGTTGCTGATTAATATTTCCTTAAAGGCCTAAGTATGAGTTACAATTTTCTAGCATCTTCTATTATGTTTGAAATGTCGATGATTCCAACTAAACTGACTTTACCCCATTTCTCCCATCTTAGTCTTGCCCAAAGATTAATGTATATTGGCATAGGAATGACAATTTTTTGGTTGTTTATTGCCTTATTTGCCCCACTTTTACAAGGAATTGGTTTTTTACAAGATCCCGCAGATTTATTAAGTAATGTCCCTGGGGAGTCTCCAAGTTTTAGTCATTGGTTTGGCACAAATGTTCGAGGATATGATGTTTTTTCTCGGACGCTTTTAGGTTCCCAAGCAGCATTAAAAGTGGTTTTTTTGGCCACTTTTTTATCTATGATAATTGGGGTTCCCCTTGGATTAATTAGTGGATATTTAGGAGGTAAAGCTGATAAAATACTCTTGTTTTTGATGGATACTATTTATACAATTCCAGGGTTATTATTATCTGTCACTTTAGCGTTTATTCTTGGTCGTGGCATCCTTAATGTGGCAATTGCGGTAAGTATTGCTTACATTCCTCAGTATTATCGTATTGTTCGCAATCATACCACCAGTGTCAAAACTGAGTTATTTGTCGAAGCAGCAAAAGCAATGGGGGCCACTCCAACTCGTGTCTTATCTCGCTATTTATTTTTTAATGTTATTCAAAGTGTTCCTGTGGTCTTTACTTTAAACGCTGCTGATGCTATTTTAGTCTTAGGTGGCTTAGGATTTTTAGGGTTAGGATTACCTGAAGAAATCTCAGAATGGGGACATGATCTAAAAGAAGCATTACCCGACTTATCTACAGGTATTTGGTGGACAACTTTATTTCCTGGAATGGCCATGACTTCTATGGTGGTTGGGTTATCCTTTATTGGAGAGGGCATCAGTGAAATGTTTAACCCGGCTTTACGCCATAAAAATCGATGAAAATTAAGGATATTGGGGAACAAGGACTCCTAAAAAGACTGCAAAAATTTTGTCCCCGTGATATGATCGGAGATGATGCTGCTATATTGTCCCTCGATCCTCAGCAAAAATTAGTTGTCACCACTGATGTGTTAGTGGATGGGGTACACTTTAGCGACAAGACCACTCCACCTGATGCTGTGGGATGGCGTGCTGCGGCCGCTAATTTATCAGACTTGGCCGCTATGGGTGCAACCCCCATCGGAATTACGGTGGGGTTGGGTTTACCAGGAGAGACATCTGTTGCCTGGATAGAACATTTGTATTTAGGTATAACTCAATGTTTACAGGTTGATCAAACGCCCATTGTAGGGGGTGATATTTGTCGCTCAACCGTGATTACGGTGAGTATTACTGCCTTGGGTCAAGTATATCCTAATCGTGTCATTCGTCGCTCTACGGCCCAACCTGGTGAGGTTATTGTCATCACAGGTTATCATGGTATGGCGCGGGCAGGATTAGAATTATTGCTCAAACCTAACATTCAAGATAATTTAACCCCAGAAAGCAGAGACAAATTAATCTTTGCTCATCAATACCCTAAACCCCGTTTAGATGTACTTCCTTACCTGTGGGATGTTGTAGGGACAACGACGGTAACAGGAATGGATAGCAGTGACGGGTTAGCTGATGCCATCCTGCAGATTTGCCGCATGAGTGGGGTCGGGGCAGAAATTGGCCTATCATCCCTTCTTACCCCTCCTACACTATCACAATGGGTATCTTTTGAGCAAGGGTTAGAGTGGATCTTATATGGGGGAGAAGATTTTGAATTAGTGTTATGTTTACCAGAGGTGTTAGGAATTAAATTAGTTGAACAGTTAGGAGAAGGGGCGGCAATTATTGGTAAAATTATTGATGAACCTAGGATAGTTTTAATTGAGCATAACCAGCAACAGCGAGAATTAAATTTATCAGCAGGGTTTCAGCATTTTTCTTAGCTGAATCGTGATTTTTCAGAAGTAATACTTCTCCGTTAATCATAGTCATCATTCAATCATTCTAATCACAGTAAAGACAGCAACCTTCTAACTAACCACCGCAACCCTAACCAAACATAATAAAAGGGTAAAATCAACAGTCTTAAAACCCCTTGAATTAATCCTAATAATTTCTGTTTCCAGAGGTTACGGGATTTTGGTTTCAACATCTTAACTACTTCATCAGGAAACCGTTTTCTTAATTCTGCTTCGGGGAATTGGGACAACATTATCATATAATTTTGATAACAGGTTTGGGTATTAGGATGATTTTCTCCTAATCTTTCTCTCAAAATATTAATTGCTTGTAAATAGAGAGGTTCTGCACTTAAATACAATCCTTGACCAGCAAAAAAGTGACTTAAACCAGTAAATACCCAATAAATTTCTTCATCTGAAACTGACTGTTGTAGCTGTACCTTAAATTGTTCAAAAGATGAGGAAGGGGAGTTAGGAATAGTTGCACTTAAATAGTTCCCTAATTCTTCTAAATGGGGGATGAGAAAACGATAAAAATCAATCTGTTTTAGAGTGGGAGATTGGGGGATAGTCTGGAAAACAGCGATTAAACTTTGACTAAAAGTATCCATGAGAGAAAAAGCATAAGTCGCTTAAATTTGTCTATAGTACCATCTAGGGAATTTCACCCACACGAGTTAAAGCACCTGTTATAGTAATGGTGACAATAGTAGCAAGAAGGGTTAAAGGTTCCATCGGTAAAATACGGAGATCATGGCAGGACTAATCTTATTTTAGTGCAGAATCAAGATAAATTGTGACATAATTATGTAAGGTTATCGAAACTTGTACTGAATTTCGACTACGCTCAATTGTCGCGTAGTCGAAATTCAATAACAGCTTGCCGAAGTATGCTTATGTTACAGTATTAATAACTCAAATGAAAACAGGATAAATCAATTTTATAGAGGAGTGATTATGACATCAACGATTGAAAAAGGCTTTACATTATCAGGAATTGGTTTACATTCTGGGGCAACAACTCAAGTAACAATCTTACCTGCAAAATCTGGAGAAGGACGTTATTTTGTGCGGGTAGATTTACCAGAAAAACCCATCATTCCTGCTCAAGTTTCTTCAGTCAAACAAACAACATTATCAACAGAATTAGGCTCTAATAATGCTACTATTCGTACAGTAGAACATTTATTAGCTGCTTTGGTAGGTTGTGGCATTGAAAATGCTCGAATTGAAATTGATGGCCCCGAAGTTCCCTTATTAGATGGATCAGCTAAAAATTGGGTTGATGCTATCATTAAATCGGGTCTGAAACCGTCGGAAATAGTGCCAGGAAGCCCCATTAATGAACCTATATGGGTTAGGGATGGTGATGCTTTTGTAGCGGCTCTTCCTGCCTCAGAAATGCGCTTTACCTATGGTATTGATTTTCCTTATAAAGCAATTGGTAATCAATGGATTAGTTGGAATCAAAAAAAAGAATCTTTTAGTGAATTTATTGCCCCTGCAAGAACTTTTGGATTTGCTGATCAGATTGAACAATTAAAACAAGCAGGGTTAATTAAAGGAGGTAATTTAGAGAATGCTTTAGTCTGCGATCGCAATGGTTGGGTTAATCCTCCGTTACGCTTTGAAAATGAACCTGTGCGTCATAAATTATTAGATTTAGTGGGGGATTTAAGTTTATTGGGAACTATCCCTCAAGCTCATTTCTTGGCTTATAAAGCAAGTCATAAACTTCATGTTGAGTTAGCTAAAAAAATCAAAGAAATTTATTAGTTTAATTAACTAATATTGAGAGGTAAACCATCTTGAAAAGCGATTAATTGATTCGGTTGTAAAGGTGTCCAAACTTCATTATCTGTTAAGGGAGTGGTCGCAATAACTGCCACGCGATCGCTTGCATGGGTTAATGCTTGAAAGTCTACAGTAACATCTTGATCAATTAAATGGGCAGCCCCAAAAGGAGCTTGTCTAATAATATAATGTAACTTAGTGGAACAATGGGCAAAAAATGACTCCCCATCAGATAATAAATAGTTAAAAATTCCCAGATTAGCTAAGGATAACGTAATCTGATTTAAGGTGCTATAAAGTATCGGTAAAGTTGGCTTTTCATGAGGAAATTCTTGACGTAATTTATTTAAAATAAAGCAAAAAGCTTGTTCACTATCCGTCGTTCCCACAGGTTGATAAAATTGAGAATTATTAGGCTCAAAATCCGGTAAATCTCCATTATGAGCAAATACCCAATATCGTCCCCAAAGTTCCCGTCGAAAAGGATGACAATTTTCTAACCTAATTTCCCCCTTAGTTGCTTTACGAATATGGGAAATAACATGGGTAGAATGGATAGGATAACGTTTCACTAATTCAGCAATAGGGGAGGTTGTAGAAGGTTTTGCATCCAAAAATAACCGACAACCTTTCCCTTCAAAAAAAGCAATTCCCCAACCATCTTGATGTTCATCTGTTTTTCCTCCTCGCGCACAAAACCCTTCAAAAGAAAAACAAATATCCGTAGGTATATTACAATTCATTCCTAATAGTTGACACATATTGATACTCTCCTTAATATGATAAAGAAACACTATATCTTGAACGAAAACCATAAAAAATTGGGTAACTAATAAAGCTACCCAAAGGATTTAATCATGAACTATATTACATTGCTTATTATAGTCAAAGACTATACAGCAACAGTTTTCTTTGTTCCAGCAGTTAATTCACCTTTAGCATACTTAGCAGCATAGTCATCAAGAGACATTTGCTTAATCTTACTAGCATTGCCAGCAGTCCAGAATTGCTGATAACGATCAAGACAAACTTGCTTCATGTAAGTAATAGAAGGCTTCATGAAGTGACGGGGGTCAAAGTTAGAGGGATCTTTATACGCAGCTTCACGAATAGCAGCAGTGATCGCCAAACGGTTGTCGGTGTCAATATTGACTTTACGAACCCCACTCTTAATACCTTTTTGAATTTCTTCAACAGGTACACCATAGGTTTCAGGAATCTTACCACCGTATTGGTTGATCATATCAATCCATTCCTGGGGAACAGAGGAAGATCCGTGCATTACCAGGTGAGTATTAGGTAGAAGGGCGTGAATTTCTTGAATACGGCTAATGGCTAAAACATCGCCAGTAGGTTTTTTGCTGAATTTATAAGCACCATGACTGGTACCGATCGCAACTGCGAGGGCATCAACTTGGGTTTTAGTGACAAATTCTACCGCTTCTTCAGGATCAGTTAATAATTGATCATGGGAAAGCGCACCTTCAAAACCGTGGCCATCTTCAGCTTCACCTTTACCAGTTTCGAGGGAACCTAAACAACCGAGTTCACCTTCCACACTAGCACCCACAGAGTGAGCAACTTTAACAACTTCAGCCGTTACGCTAACATTGTAGTCAAAGCTGGCGGGGGTTTTAGCATCTGCTTCTAAGGAACCATCCATCATGACGCTGGTAAAACCGTTGCGGATAGCACTGTAGCAAGTTGCAGGGCTGTTACCATGATCTTGGTGCATGGCAATGGGAATATGAGGATAGCTTTCTGCTGCGGCTAAAATTAAATGACGGAGGAAGTTTTCCCCTGCGTATTTACGGGCACCGCGAGAAGCTTGTAAGATAACGGGGCTATCGGTTTCGTCAGCAGCCTGCATAATTGACAGGATTTGCTCTAAATTGTTGACATTAAATGCAGGAATACCATAACCGTGTTCTGCCGCGTGATCTAAAAGCAGCCGCATAGGTACAAGTGCCATAGATGTCCTCCTAGTCTATTTCTTATTTTTTGTGAGCGAGTCGTTAAGAAAATTAATTCTCTTATCTGTTAATCTTAAGATAGTTTTCACTATTTGACTAACTTGATTTGGATTTTTTTTGATACATATTTTATGTATTTTGTCAAGTCTATTTTCAATACATTTCGGGGCAATTTAGTGCTTGTTTGCTTTGATTGTTTGAGCTTTCTCGATAATGGCAAGAAAACGATCGCTATTTTCAGCGTCTTCTTGGGTTCCGTGTGCTAGGACTGGTTCGGTAGCTAGTTTGTCCATGTAAGCGTGAAATGCCGCTTCATCTTCCCGATGTTCAAGCAGATAGTTTTTAAGTTCGTCTCGGTTCATTTTCTCGAAATTAGGCTGAGTCATAGATAATCCCATTCACCATTTTGGTCAATTAATATCTCTGTTTCCTCACCTGCAAGGATAAAGATCTTACCGCTTCTTTGATCCAAGCGTACCATAAAGATTGGGAGATACAAATTGGTTAATCGTTGGCAGACATCAAAACAGATTAATGCTTGTACTGTAGTTGGCAGACTAAATAGCCTCCTTTTCAAACAATAATAATCTGATTATATAACATTTGAATGCTTAACAGCTTAGAGAGTTCTTATATCAATATTTGTCGTCATTTTTTCTCCTTCTTTAGACATTTAAACTGGTTTTGCTTCTTCTTGTTGTAACTTTTCCCCAATTCTCGGTTCTGTCCCCTCAAATATACGAATAATATTAGTACGATGACGAGCAACAACATAAATACCACCCACCACCGCAAACAGACAATAGGATAAAGGTTGATGTAAGACTAGCATCAAAATATTAACCGCTATCACTCCCATGATAGAACTGAGGGACACAATACGAAATAACCCTAACACCCCTAAAAAAGTAGCCAACGCACCCAAAGCAACCAAAGGGTTAAGAACCAGTAAAAGCCCCAAACTAGAAGCGACAGACTTACCTCCAGTAAAATTGAGAAAAATCGACTTACTGTGACCTAATATCGCAGCCATTGCCCCTGCTACTATCAGCCAAGATTTCCACTCCAGGGGAATAACAGTTAAAGGCGCAAAAACAAACCAAAGTTTGATTATCCCTACCGCTAACATGGCTTTGGCCATATCTCCAATTAAGACAAAAATAGCCGCAGTTTTGCCGACGGTTCGCAAAACATTAGTGGCCCCAGTTGAACCGGAACCTTCTTCCCTAATATCAATCCCTTTGACGTATTTTGCGACTAAATAGCCTGTGGGAATTGAACCCAGTAAGTAGTCAACTAAGATCAATAATGCAGTAATTAGCCAAGCCATAGGTCAAAACTGTTTATTAATAGAGATAACTGGACATTTGTTGAGGATCAGGCGCAAAAGCTAACCATAAAGGAAATTGTAAGAGAGAGAGGTTAATTTGCTCCTCTGTTTCGTCAATGACGACTAGGGGCAAAAATTTATCCTCGACCAACCTTTCCGCCTTCTGTATTAGTGCTTCTGGGGACTCAAATAAGACCACACCCTTTTCTGGTCCAAAGTCACCGCGAGCAATGCCTAAACAGTCTTGTAGTCCCCGTCGCCATTCTCCCAGTCTTTCGGGGGTATTAGCCAAAATAAGAAACCGACTGCGATCGCCGTGTAACTGATTGACAACAGAAATCACTGCCGAGGCGACTAAAATATTTTGTAAACGACTACCCATAGAACGAATAGTTCCCCGTCCCCCTTGTTTAAAGAACCATTGTTGTACGCGCTCGGCGTGAATAGGTTCAAAGGTACGGCGCAATTGCCAAGGCGGCCCATAATAATCAGGATTTTTGCGATATTGATCAAGAATTTGCTGAATTCTGCGGGTTTGCTCTGCAAATTCCTGGGGCGCAAACTGGGCGTTAAGGGAACTTGGGGGGGGAGGTGTCAGGGTTGCGGAGGGAGTTGTCCAAGTTTCTGTAGTCGGTAATTCTAATTGTTCAGCAGCAGCCGCTAAATCTTGTAAACTACCGACTAAATAATCCTTAAACCCTTGTACCCGAATGGCCAAATCTTGGGAAATTCCAGCAAAAGTGGTCTTCATTTCCTCTCGAATGCGATCTCGACGGCGTTCGAGTTGTTCAACGGACATTTCTAGGGTTTGTTTTTGCTGCTGAAGTTCTTTTAACCCTTCTTGAACCATTTGACGCAAAACTTGTTCAATATCTTGGGTTTGTTCCGTCAGTTTTTGGGCTTTCCTGATTTCTAAAGCTTCAATTTCTCTGGTTAATGCTTGTTTTTGCTGTTGTAATGACTCAACTTGTTGGCTGAGTTGTTGTATCTGACTTTCTAGCTTAGCCGTTTCTTGGGGTTGAGGGTTGAGGGTTGAAGCTACTTTAACAGGTAATTCTGTTGCCGACGGTTCCGCCTCTCCAGGGGAAGGAAGGTTCAGGGGTTGGAGTTTTTCCTCGTTTAAGGGAAGGGGAGAACCCTCGGCCAAGTTTTCTGTAAAATCAACGTTTAAGTCGGGTTTGGGGGACTGGGAAGGGTCTGAATTCATTAATCAAAATTAGATCAATTCTTATTGTATCAGGAGACAGGGTTATGTACAGTGGACATTTGACAAGACCTGATAAAATGAACAATACAATGACTTCCTAATCATGTCAAACAACCATGCAAACGAAACGAATTCGAGACATTTTACGTCATGGTCAACCTGATGAAACCGTTACCATTCAAGGTTGGGTACGCACTAAGCGAGAATTAAAAGAATTTGCTTTTATGGAAGTCAATGACGGGTCTTCTTTGGGCAATTTACAGGTTGTTCTTGACACCAATCTTCCTAACTATGAAGATGTAGTTAAATCCCTTAATACAGGGGCTTCTGTGGAAGTTTCAGGCAGTTTGGTTCCCTCCCCAGGCAAAGGACAAAGAATTGAGTTAAAAGCTTCTACAATTCAAGTATATGGGGAAGCTGACCCCGAAACCTATCCTCTCCAGAAAAAACGTCATTCCTTTGAATTTTTACGCACCATTGGACATTTGCGATCGCGGACAAATACAATGGGGGCAGTTATGCGGGTGAGAAATGCCTGTGCAACGGCTATTCATAACTTTTTTCAAGAACGAAATTTTATCTGGGTTCATACCCCAATTATTACCGCAAGTGACTGTGAAGGGGCTGGGGAATTATTTACTGTTACTAATTTTGATTTAAACAAAATTCCCCGTAATAAACAACAAGCAATTGATTATGGTCAAGACTTTTTTGGGAAAAAGGCTTATTTAACGGTTAGTGGTCAATTAGAAGCAGAAGTCATGGCTATGGCTTTTCAAAATGTGTATACTTTTGGGCCAACTTTTCGGGCAGAAAATTCTAACACTTCTCGTCATTTAGCTGAGTTTTGGATGGTGGAACCAGAAATGGCTTTTTGTGACATTGAAGGGGATCAAGATTTGGCTGAAGAATTCTTAAAGTATATTTTTAAATATGTCTTAGAAACTTGTCCCGAAGACATGGAATTTTTTAACCAACGTATTGATAAGTCGGTTTTGGAAACGGCTAACAATATCATTAATAATGAGTTTGAACGCATTACCTATACTGAGGCGATTAAGTTACTGGAAAAATCTAGTAAACAGTTTGAATATGCCGTAGAATGGGGCATTGATTTACAGTCCGAACATGAACGCTATTTGGCGGAAGAATTGTTTAAAAAACCTTTGATTGTTACGAATTATCCGGCAGCAATTAAAGCCTTTTATATGCGTCTGAATGATGATCAAAAAACTGTTGCAGCGATGGATGTTTTAGCCCCGAAAATTGGCGAAATCATTGGGGGTTCCCAACGGGAAGAAAGATTAGATGTGTTAGAAAAGCGCATCGCAGAAATGGACATTATTTCTGATGATCTTTGGTGGTATTTAGATTTACGTCGTTATGGTACTGTTCCCCATGCAGGATTTGGTTTAGGCTTTGAAAGACTTGTACAATTTATGACAGGAATGGGCAATATTCGAGATGTTATTCCTTTCCCTCGTACTCCCTTAAGTGCTGAATTTTAATAACCCTTGTTGGGTGGGCAGTTGCGAGTTTTAATGATCAAGTAAATAACTAAAAATATAAACTGCTCACCTTCTTCTCAAAAACATTTTTAGTTATTAGTCTTCTGATTTTATTGCCTTTATTATTAACTAGATTTTTTGCTAATTAATAATATGCTAAATCTCAAATAATCAAGTCTCTGAAAATACCTTATGTTATTGTTACAATTTAGCACTTCTCATTATTGTCGAAAAGCAAGATTAGCATTAGGATACAAAAAAATTCCCTATCAAGTAGAAAACTTGACTCCAGGAATACATATTTTGAAACTAAAACCGTTGACAGGGTTAACCACCGTCCCCGTTTTATTACCTCAAAAAACAGGGGAACCCCAAGCAGTTGCAGACTCAACCCGTATTTTTAAGTATTTGGAAACCTATCAACCTAACCCTCCCATCATACCAACTGACCCCACGCAAAAAACTCAAGCATGGTTATTAGAAGACTGGTTAGATGAAAGTATTGGGACAGCAACCCGTTTTGTCTATTATCATTTTAGGGCTGGGGAAGGAAAATCGATTGATCCCTCATTATCAAGTCAATTGGTAATTAATATTGTCCGTCGTCAATATGGTATCACCCCCACTACCGTAGAATTAGCCGCACAACGATTAGAAACCGCCATGGATGTGTTATCGTTTTGGAAGACTCAGCCTTATTTAGTCGGCGATCGCCTGAGTGTGGCCGATCTCACCGCTGCTGCATTACTCAGTCCCCTGGCCTTAATTCCTAATTATCGTCAAACCTATCCTTGGTTATTTGAGAGAATTGTTACAATTCATAATATCTGTGGAGAAGCGTTACCACCAGGGTTGTCACCAAGGGAATGATAAACATGAGATATCCCGCATTTTACAGGGTCATACCGATGAGTTTAGCCTTACAAATGATAATTCTAGAGGCGGGGGTAGCATTACCACCTCCAGAGGACATTCCTGAAGAAGTATTGCGAATGGAAATTATCACAGAAGGAAGATCCGGAATAAATGGAGAACCATTAACAGCAGCAGAATATGCTCAAATTCAGGAAAAATTGGGGGAAAGTCCTTATCCTCCTCAAATAGACTCAAAGTTACGCAACCTGATCTTTTTATTGAAAATCAGGAAGATGTTAAAAACCTTTGTCCCTATATTGTAGGCTTAGGTTTGATCAATATCACAACATAGTTTGATTAATTTCACAGACTAATCATCAATAAAAGGTTTATAACAAGCTTAGCAATAGAAAAAGTTTAGAAGTTGTTAGGAAGATTATTGTGAGAATTGTCATTCGTTTAGGAACGATTTTAAATGTTAGTCTTGTCTTAGCTTTGGCCTTTATTTTTCTAGGGGATAAAGTCTTACCGAAATCATTAGGGACAGTTAGTCAAAATACAAGAACAACCCTTCATAAATCAATCGCTAAGTTTATTAGTGAAGAAAAACAAGATTTCACCAGTTTAAAAGGAGGGGAAGCAACAACCAAGGTTAAATTTAACAAACCTGGTACTTATTTTGAACGCACTGTTAACGAAGCAGAAAAGCAAACTAATGCCTCTAAATAAAGTCAAGGGCAAATTGATGTTTTTTTCAGGTTTTTTGTTAGTTTTCTAAACTTAGTAGGGGTCAAAAGCCGTTGACAGATTAAAAAATTCATCAATAACCACAATCAGTAGGATTAACTCGAAGATTGGCCAAGGACTGACCCCCATTGCCACGATAATTAAAAGATAAAGTTACACCATTTTGCAATAACAATCCTACAGATTGATCACGGCAGGTGGTAGAAACCAGTGCCATTTGCAGTTGTTTAAGTTGATTGGCATTGGGTTTATTAGCAGAAAGAATCGTAAAATTATAATTGAGAATCGAGCCAGGGCCGGCCGAAACCGAATCCCAACGGGCCTGATCGTTGATCATCATTGGTAAATTTTGATTAAGTTGTTGGGTCATTTGTTGCAACATAGCCTCAGAAATCAGCAAATTTTCGGCATAACTAGGCATCGCAGGGGTTGCGACAACACAAGCAGTCATTAAACCAAGGATTGAGAGAATTTTTTGCATGGAAAAATTTCCTAGAAATTAACAGCACTATCTTTAAGATTAGATTGCCCAAAAATCGGCCAGAATCTTGCAAATGTTATTTTTCTGGAAATTAAGGGAACTCTAGAACTGTAACTCTGAGATTGGTCACGCAACCGGATATGCAATGATGACTGCTCAATATCCCTCTCATAATCCCATTTCCATCCATGAATTTACGGCCTCTAAACAAGCTGGATTTTTTGACACGCTGAAACAACCAAGATTTAGCGGTCAATTAATACTGACCAGTAGTAAAGGCGAACAATGGTTCTTCTATCTATATCTAGGGCGCATTATGTACGCCACTGGGGGTTCTCACCCCGTTAGACGATGGCGACGACATATCGCTATGTATCTACCGCAAATTGCCTCCCAACTGTCTTCTTTACAACTAGATATTGCTAGTTTAGGAAATCAAGATTTCCGTCTTTGTTGGGAATATCAACTGCTGTGTCTGTGGGTAGAACAACAAAAAGTCAGTCGAGAACAAGCGGCCAGAATGATCCGTTCGGTCATTATCGAGGCCTTGTTTGACATCACTCAAACCATGGAAGTTACTTGTGAACTACGACAAGATAACTTACTTTCTACTAGATTAGTCTTAATTGATGCTGATCAACTAATTAACGAAGCCCAAAAACATTGGCAAGCTTGGCAAGGGGCCAAAGTTGCCGATCGCTCGCCTAATTCTGCCCCCATTATTCGACAGGCAGAACAATTACAACAGCGCACCTCCCCCCAAGTTTATCAAACCCTACGACAACTCCTAGACGGCAACCAAACCTTAAGAGATTTATCTGTGCGGATGAAGCGAGATGTCGTAACCGTTACCAGTTCCCTGTTGCCCTATATTCAAATGGGATTAGTGGAATTGATTAACATTGATGATCTGGCCCCTCCCGTTTCACCTCCCCCCACGGGATCTTTATCTACGGGAGAAACTGCCCTAGGGCCTCTGGTGGCCTGTGTGGATGATAGTCCCCTCATGTGTCAAACCTTAGAAAAAATCCTCACCGGAGCCAATTATCAATTTTTGGGCATTAATGATCCCTTAAGAGCGATCGCCATTTTATTAGCCCGTAAACCCGCCCTGATCTTTTTAGATTTGGTCATGCCGAATGCCAACGGCTATGAAATTTGTGGGCAACTCCGCAAACTTTCCTTTTTCCGCAATACACCGATCATCATTTTGACAGGCAATGACGGCATTGTCGATCGGGTTAGGGCAAAAATGGTCGGTTCTACGGATTTTATGAGTAAACCCGTCAATCCTGAATTGGTACTCAGTGCCATTCGGAAAAATCTCAAACAGGAAAGTCCCGACTAAACTAAGCCCATAAGTTGTCCTTTTGTAAATTTTATGCACCCAATCGATCAAAACTGTTACTTTCCTTGAATTTCAGGGAATTTTAAAACTAGAGAACCTGAATCAAAACATCTAAATAATTGGTTAAATGAGGTAGAAATTATGGGAACTGCGCTGGTTGTAGAAGATTCTTTAACAGAAAGAGAAATTATTACTCAATATTTGAAACAAGCTGGTATTACGGTGGCCATTGCTACCAGTGGCGAAGAAGCCTTAGAAAAGCTTCTTGGAGATCTACCTGATCTCATTGTCCTGGATGTAGTATTGCCTGGTTTGAGTGGATTTGAAATTTGCCGAGAACTGAAAGCTGAAGCCCGAACTAGCAAAATTCCTGTCATTATATGTTCCACCAAAAACACCGATATGGATAAATTTTGGGGAAAAAGACAAGGGGCCGATGCTTATATTCCCAAACCCATTGATCAAGATATCTTTCTTCGCACCATTAAACAATTAATTCTCTAATTTTTTCCTCACCAGGAGTATTCCGTTGTGGTTTTTAATGGACTTCCCAAACCAACTTCCTCCAACTCCCTCCTAACTAGCCAAGACTACAGCCAGAGGGTTTTAAGTGAACGCAACCAATTAGAACAATTCTTGCGATTTCATCTTGTACCAGACACAACCCTTTTGTTACCAGTGTCCCAACTAACAGAGGTTTTGACCATTCCCCTGGGTCAAATTGTTCCCATTCCCCATATGCCTCCTTGGGTAATGGGGGTGTATAACTGGCGGGGCGAAATTCTGTGGATGGTTGATTTAGGCGCATTACTAGGTCTTACCCCTCATGCTCATCAGGCCCAAGTCACCCCTGTTTATCGAGGGCTCGCTTTACAATCTGTGGCTGAGTCTTCCACCACGGCTAAAGTCCATCGCCAACTGTTAGGGGTGGTGGTAAGTCGCGTCGAAGATATTGAATGGTGTAACCCCTCAGAAATTCAATCCCCAACAGGTGCAGCTGTGACAGCTAACTTAGCACCTTTTTTACGGGGCTATTGGTTACAACCCCAAGGAGATATGGTAATGGTTCTTGATGGGGAATCAATTCTCGCGGCTATGCCTAAACCCTAAGTTCTACCTCATTATTTCTCTTATTTTCTATTGTTTGATTGCACTCAATCCCACCTTATTTATATCTTATTGAGGTTAATTTTATGTCTTCTCCGAATCCTAATCCCAATCTTCCTAACAGCGAATTAAAGATTGAAGACGGCGAACCATCTACGATCCAGATTGAAACCGAGATTCTTCCCCCAGAGAGGGAATTGAGGGGTGAATATGACCAACCCTCTACAATATCTAATCTACAATCGATCCTCAAAAAAGGGCAGTTTATGGGGCAATGGTGGCGCAATCTTACCCTGCGGTCTAAAACTTTGTTTGCCGCTACAGCACTTAGCGTAGGTCCCGTTATTTTAGTTGGTTCTCTCGCTTATGGCGTGGCCAACCAGGTGATTCTCCATCAGACAAAAGAGATGGAAACCATCCATGCTGTCGAATTGACAGAAAAAGTCAATCGCTTTATGAGAGATCGCTATTTTGATATTCAAGTTTTATCTAATTTAGAATTCTTGACCAATGCTCAATTAAGAAATACGATTAGACCCCAAGATAAACAAAGGGCATTGGATAGGTTTATTAATATTTACCAAATTTATGACAGTATTGCCGTTTTTGATCTTCAAGGAAATGTGATTGCTCAATCTCAAGGTACTCCCCTCAAAAATCATCGAGATCGGAGCTATTTTCAAGAGGTTATTAAGACAAATTCCCCCACCATTAGCGAACCCCTAATCTCCACCACAGAGGGGACATTTAATGTTTATTTTGCGGCTCCTGTAAAGGATCAAGCTACAGGAAAAACGATAGGAGTCATTCGCGCCAGAATGCCAGTTGAACAGCTTCAACACATTGTTAATCACCATAAGATTCCCGGACAAAAATCTTATCTCATTAATAGTAAGAAAGAAGTTTTTCTGGCCCCTGATGGAATGCAAGTAACTCAAATGAATACGGCGGGTAAAGTTGATGCAAGAAGCAAAAAGTTTGAACATCAAGCTGTTAGTGCTGCTTCTCTATTCCCAACCTATGGAAAATTTACCAACAAAAAAGAACCCCTCGCCGCCCAAAGTTCAGATAAAATTATTGCCTTTGCTCCCTTTACTACCCTAGAAAACTTACCTGACTTGGGTTGGAGTACCGCAGTTACCCTAGATCAAGCAGTTGCCTTTATTCCTCAACGTCAACTATTATCAGCCCTCTTTTTAGGTACATTATTAACAGCAGGGGTAGCTGGAGCCATAGCCATCTTACTCTCAGAACAACTCACCCGTCCCATTCGCCGCATTGTTTCTGGGGTTAAGCAAATTGGTGAAGGAGACTTAACCGTACAAATTCCCGTAGAAGGTCATGATGAATTTGCCCTGCTGGCCGATAATGTCAATCTTATGACCAGGCGGATTCATACCTTAGTCGAAAAACAAACCAATTCTACCAAACAAGCCAACCTCTTAGCAGAAATTGCCAGTAGTTTAATTGCTGATCGTCAGGCCTTGGAACTAATTTTAAATAACGCTTTAGACGGGGTGAGAGACATTCTTAAAGTTGATCGAGTTGTGATTTATCAATTCAATCTTGATCAGACTGCCGTTATTTCTCATGAATCTAATGATCCTAATTATCCTAGTGCTATAGAATTACAAATCAGCGATCGCTGTATTCCCCCAGACTTAATTAATGAATACAAAAAAGGGCGGTTTGTAGCTACAGATAATGTCTATGAAGCCGGATTTGATCCTGATCACCACCGCCTCATGGAACAGTTACAGATCCATGCTAACTTAGTCGTTCCCATCCTCAAACAAGGGGATGTGTTCGGTCTATTAATTGCCCATCATTGTACTGGCCCCCACGAATGGGAAAGCAGCGAAATTGGCTTTATGCAACAAGTTGCTGAACAATTAACTATTACCTTAGATCGTCTCAGCTTACAACAACAAAGACGGGGAGACGCTAAACGGGCCCAAATTCTCAGAGATATCACTGTCAAAATTTCTGCTGCTTTAACCACCGATGATGTCTTAGAAATTGCTGTGGGAGAAATGCGTCGCGCCCTCAAAAGCGATCGCATCATTGTTTACCGTTTTGATCCTAACTGGAAAGGAACCATCATCGCTGAATCTGTGGCCAATGAATATCCTGTCGCCTTAAACGCCGAAATTCTCGACCCCTGTTTTGCGGAGAAATACGTTGAAAAATACCAACAAGGTAGGGTTCAAGCTACTCCTGATATTTATAATGCTGGACTGACTGAATGCCATCTTAAACAACTTAGTCCCTTCAAAGTTCGGGCTAACTTAGTCGCCCCCATCATCCGTAAAAACAAATTAATGGGGCTATTTATCGCTCATCAATGTTCTGGCCCTCGTCAGTGGGAACCCTCAGAAATCAACTTTTTCTCTCAAGTTGCCGCCCAAATTGGGTTTTCCTTAGAACGGGCGGAACTGATAACACAACAGCAAAAATCGGAACAAGAACAAAGACGTGCTAAAGAACAACTGCAACGACGGGCATTAGAATTATTAATGGAAGTTGATCCCGTGAGTCAAGGGGATCTGACCATTCGGGCCAAAGTTACGGAAGATGAAATCGGCACCATTGCCGACTCCTATAACGCAACCATTGAAAACCTACGGAAAATTGTTACCCAGGTACAGGGGGCCACAGGTCAACTGTCCGACACAACCCATTCAAATGAATCTGCCATTCGTCTGTTATCCGAGGAAGCCTTTAACCAGGCACAGGATGTTTCGGCAGCGTTAGATAAATTACAAGTCATGAACGAGTCTATTCGTGCCGTTGCTGCCAACGCTGAACTAGCTGAGGCCACCGTACAACAAGCCACCCAAACGGTAGCACAAGGTGAAGATGCCATGAATCGTACTGTAGATGGCATTATGGCAATCCGTCAGACGGTCGCAGAAACGGCCAAAAAAGTCAAGCGTTTAGGGGAATCATCCCAGAAAATTTCTAAAGTCGTCAACCTAATTAGTAGTTTTGCCGATCAAACGAACCTTTTAGCCTTAAATGCCTCCATTGAAGCCGCCCATGCGGGAGAAGAAGGACGAGGCTTTGCGGTGGTTGCGGATGAAGTGCGATCGCTTGCCCGTCAGTCAGCCCAAGCAACGGCAGAAATTGAAACCTTAGTAGCCAGTATTCAAGCGGAAACAAATGACGTTGTTGCCGCGATGGAAGCAGGGACAGAACAGGTGGTGACAGGAACAAAATTAGTGGATGAAACCCGTAAGAGTCTTAACCAAATTACGGCGGCGAGTCTACAAATTACAGAATTAGTTGGAGCTATCACCAAAGCAGCCATTGAGCAATCTCAAACCAGTCAGACTGTGACGCAAACCATGACCCAAGTAGCGGCGATTTCCGATAAAACCTCTACCGAAGCGGCCCAGGTGTCTGACTCCTTTAAACAATTACTGGAAATCGCTCAATCCTTAGAAGAAAGCGTCCGTCAGTTCAAAGTTAAATAAGGAGTCTCCTAAGATGATCCACACAATCATAACCCATATTCGACGATTTAAGCTGCCCCTGCGCTTAGTTGCCCTGATGTTATTAGCTGTTACCAGTTGGTTTCTTGTTGTCTCTTGTAGTAGCCTCCAGGCAGGGCAAGGGGGAGGAAACTTAGCCCCAGATGTGATCGCTGACTATATTTATCGCATTATTAAATCCGAACGCACGGTTTACGGAAAATATGTGGTGCAGCGACTCAAAGACGAAAATGTACTGCGGGCCTCGGAACATTGGCAACAGGATAAATCTTTACCTCTACCCGCTCAAATGTTTCGCATGAGTTCTGAATTAGCCTCTGAAAATAGTCCTTTTAGCTATGGTGCTATTTCTCCTTGGAGTCTCAATCAAAACAACCAGCCTAAGACTGAATTTGAGAAAAAAGCGATGGATTCGATCTTGCTCACCGGATTACCTTTTAAAGATTATCAAACAAAAGATGGTAAACGCTATTACTCTGCCCTCTATCCCGATAAAGCTATTTCTGCCGCTTGTATTGATTGTCATAATCAACATCCTGTTCACAAACAACGTTATCCCGACAAAGTCTTTAAAGTTGGAGACGTAATAGGAGGGATTTTAATCAATTTACCTTTAGATCAGTAAGTAATCATAAGTAACTAAGTGTAACAAGTAAAAAAATTATTACTTATTACTTATTACTTATCACCTACCAATCATTAATTATCAACCATTAATTATCAACCATTATGCAAACCCCAATTATGCCGACATCTTCTTCAGAACCCACGCCCCCAACTTCTAGATCCCCTAACCCCCCTCTAGTGGCTACCGACAAGGCTAGTCATGCAAAAACTACCATCAGCCAGGTGAAAAAACCCCTCAAGAAGTTTTACGATTTGCCAGTCAGTCGCAAAACCCAAGTCATTACCGTGTTAATGTTTGCCGCTTTAGGGGGTTTAATTGGATTAGGATCAACAGCCTTAGTGGGAAGTTTACGGGCCCAATTGTTGAATCAGACCAAATCTCAATTGGCTGTCACCGAGCTTAATTATAATAATAATTTACAAGAAACAGGGTTAGTCTTTAACTCCCAAGCAGAAAACCCAACCATTATTGAAGCAGCTAAAACCTTAAACCAAGGAAAGTCATTACCTACGGATGTTGGACAACAAATTAACACTATTCTCAAAAATGAACAAGAACTCCGTCAACTCGAATATGCCACCTTTGTCAGCAAAGATTTACGCATTATTGCCAATGGAAATGGTAAAAATATCGGACAAACTTTTAATCCTAATAACTTAGTCAGTCAAGCTATTGAACAGAAAAAGCAAATTCGTACCAATGAATTAATTAGTTGGGATGAACTCACAAAAGCCAAAATCCCCTTACCCGCAGGAATTACTAGCCAAGATGCCCTAATTCTCTATACTATTACCCCAGTTAAACTACCAGGCAGTCAAACCGTGATCGGAGCCTTAGTCTCAGGGGATATTGTTAACGGAAATTCAGACATCGTGGAGAAAACCGTTGAAGCTTTCCAAGGGATAGGCTATAGTGCTGTGTATCTCTACAATCCCGACAGGGATGAATTTACCGTCGCTACAGCTTACGAGGGAACCGAACTCAGACAATCCAGTTTTAACTTACCCCTTCTTAATAAATCCATCTTAAAAAATGCTGTAGAAGCCAAAGGACAAACCGTTTACCAGCGCACTCATGTAGATGGCCATGCTTATACCCTGGCGACTAAAACTTTACCAAATTACAATGGGCAATCAGTCGCCGTTTTAGTTTACGGTGATCCTGAATTTGATTTAAACCAGATTCTCAAACAAGGCTTAATTTTGCAATTGGAGCTATCACTTGCTATCCTCACCCTAGTTGTGGTGGTAGTAGCAGTTATCGTCCAAGCTATCACAAAACCCCTGCAACGACTACAGCGAGTCACAAAAGAATTTGCTGAAGGCAACTATTGCGCAAGAGCAGAGGTTGTTTCTGAGGATGAAATCGGACAATTGGCGATTTGTTTTAATCAGATGGCCGACAATATTGCTGCTAATGATCGTCATCTTCGCCAAAAAACGGAAATGTTTCGCTTTTTAGCCGAACTTTCCCCCCCACAAACCATTGAGCCAAAATCCCTAGAAGATTGGTTTAATCAGGCATTGACAGAAGCTCGACACCTCATTAAGGTTGATCGTTTGTTGATTTATCGTTGGGACAATGAAGACAAGGGGCATATTGTTAACGAGTCCGTAGCTCCTGGTTATTCCCGTCTTAAGGAGCAAAAAGAGAAATATGCTCTTGTCCCTTCAGCCTTGTTAAAAGAAAATTCAGCAAATGCTTTCGATGGCACTGAGATAACATCAGAACCTGAATTCAAGCAATTGCTGGAACGTTTAGAAGTCCAAGCTAATCTTATTATTCCTATTTCCCATCAAAATAAACCCTTTGGCTTTTTAGTCGCTCATCACTGTGCTAATTCCCATCAGTGGCAAGAAACCGAAGTTGACTTCCTTAAACAGTTTGTCAGCCAAATTCAAATCACCTTAGAGCGGGTAACGCTTACCCATCAAGAATCCTTAGAATCAGGATTAGCCCATGCTTTAAAAAATATTACCCTGCAAATTGCCAAAGAATTTTTAGCGGATAATTTGTTTGATCTTGTTGTTCAAGGCAGTCGAGAAGCTCTCAAAACAGATCGGGTCATTATTTATAGTTTTGATGAACATTGGCAAGGAACGATTATTGCGGAATCCGTTAACCCCCTTTATCCTCAAGCTTTAGGCAAACAAATCCCTGATCCTTGTTTTGCCAAGTCTTTTGTTGAACAATATCGTCAAGGTCGTGTCAAAGCTCTCGATAATATTTATAAAGCTGGCTTAAATCCCTGTTATCTGAAACAGTTAGATGGTTTAGAAGTTCAGGCCAATTTAGTTACTCCCATTTTAATGGCCGGGGAACTCATCGGCCTCTTAATTGCCCATCATTGTGAAAGTCCTCGTCCTTGGCAACAATCGGAAATTGATTTCTTGACCCAAGTTTCTCTACAAATTGGGGTAGCCTTAGAACGGGCTAACCTTTTGGATGAACAAACAATGGCACAAGAACAACAACGGGTTGCCAAAGAACAGTTACAAGCAAGGGCCCTGGAATTATTGAAACAAGTTGAACCCATTAGTCAAGGTGATTTAACGGTTCGGGCCCAAGTAACTGCCGATGAAATTGGGACGATCGCTGATTCTTATAATTCTACGGTGGAAAGTCTACGGCGCATTGTTCGTCATGCCCAAACTGCTGCCCAAGAATTTTCTCAAACTACGGAAAATAATGATAGTTTAATTCAGTCTTTGGCGGGTGAAGCTTTGCGTCAAGTTGAACAATTGACCTTAGCGGGCGATCGCTTAACGGCCATGACTCATTCTATTAATTCTGTGGCGGAAAATGCCCAAGCCACTCAAACCGCTTTCCAGCAAGCTAGTCAAAGCGTGGTAGCAGGGGAAAACGCCATGAATCAAACTGTTGCGGGGATGATGGCCATTAAAGAAACAGTGGCAGAAACAAGTAAGAAAGTACAACATTTAGGGGAATCTTCCCAAAAGATTTCTAAAGTTGTTAGTTTGATTGGTCGTTTTGCGGCTCAAACCCACTTACTTGCCTTGAAAGCCTCCATTGAAGCGGCCCGGGCCGGAGAAGAAGGACGAGGTTTTGCTGTGATCGCCAATGAGGTGAGAACCTTGGCCACAAGTTCAGCCGAAGCCACGGCTGAAATTGAAACCTTAGTTAATAGTATTCAATCAGAGACAAAAGAAGTACAAGAGACGATGGAAACGGGAACTCAACAAGTTTTAATGGGAACCCAATTAGTGGAAGAAACTCGTCAAAGTCTCAACCAAATTACTGTCGCCAGTCAGCAGATTAATCAGCTAATTAAGTCTATTTCTCAAGCTGCGATCGAACAGTCAAGCAATTCCGAATCAATGAATGCGGTGATGGTAGAAGTTTCTTCTATTGCCGAAAATACCTCAGTTTCTGCAACTCAATTATCTGATTCTTTCCAAGAAGTTCTTTCCCTGGCGAGCCAACTCCAATCGAGTGTAGAGCAGTTTAAAGTTTAGTTATTATCAATCCCCTAAACCCCGTCCCCTATTCCCCATCCCTAAAATGCTGAATCCTGACATCCGCGATCAAGCTTATCAATTTTTTATCGAAGAAGCCCCTGAACTTCTCCAAATCATTGAAACAGGTTTACTAACCCTAAAAGAAGAACGTAGCACACCCAAAGTCCATGAAATTATGCGGGCGGCTCATTCAATTAAGGGTGGGGCGGCAAGTGTCGAACTCAATACCATTAAAATCCTAGCCCACCGGATTGAAGATATTTTTAAAGCTTTATATGATGAGACGGTTGAGATTGATAATGAGTTAGAAAGTCTTTTATTACAAGCTTATGATTCCCTGAGAAATCCTCTCATCCAGCAAATTGAGCAGGGCAGTTTTGATGAAGAAGCAGCCATAACAGCAGCGATGCCCATTTTAGAAGCCCTTGAAAGCATTTTAGGGGATAGTCTGGCTCAAGGCGATCAATATATGCCATCTTCGGCAGATTTAGGGATTGATATTGTTTCTTCGCTGTTTGAGGTGGATGTAGCCCAGGGGTTAGAACAGTTACAGACTGCGATCGCTACTAATAATAACGCACAAATTGCCCAGGAATTACGCAATCAGGGGGATGTTTTTCAGGGATTTGCCGAATTATTGAGTTTACCAGGGTTTGGGGCGATCGCACAAACTGCGATCGAAGCCTTAGATAAGCATCCTGAAGCGGCTTTAACCATTGCAACTTTGGCCTTAAAGGATTTTCAAGAGAGTCATCATTTAGTCTTAGTAGAAGGCGATCGCACTTCTGGGGGTCAACCTTCTGAGGATTTACTAACCTTAGCTCAAGGACAAATCCTTAATCCTGTTAATAATAACTCAACCCAGGTAAATACCAAACAAATTTTGTCCTTAGATGATTTATTTCAAGATGATTGTGAGGACAACAATCAAGAAGTTATCTCCTATGAAATGGTAGAGAATAATCTGGAATCTCTCGAAGTTACAGAGGAAGATTCTTTCAATTTAACGGCTTTAGAAGACTCTGATTTCTTCAATACACCGCCGTTAGATGATGTTTTTGGGGGAAGTTTAAGCAGTGTAGAAGAAACGGACTTTTCTGATGCACCTCTCTTAGATGATGTGTTTGGTGAGGCTATTTCCCTCACAGAAGCATCTGATAATTTTGCTTTTTCTTCTAATTTAGATGATGTATTTGGTAATATTGAAGAATCCTCATCAAAATCTTTATCATTGGATTTAGATGAGACTGAAAGCAGAGAAAATATTGATAATTTTATCGAATCTGTTGAGGATATTTTTGATAAATTGCTACCCTTAGAAGAACAAATAAACTCATTCATTCCAGTTCAAAAATCAAAAGTTACTACCTCTACTAATTCTTTTCATTCCACCCGCTCAAAACGCACTTCAAAAAGCCGTTCAGGAACAACAACTAATTCAGAAAAAGATAGTTCGGAAAAACAAAAAGCAGCCGGATCTAATCTTTCCGTTAGGGTTGATTTTAACCGAATCGAAAAAATGAATAATTTAGTCGGTGAATTAGTAATTAATCGTAATAGTTTATCCCTACAAAATGATCAGTTACAAGGAAGAGTTAAAGAATTACTTAATCGGTTTAGTTATTTTCAAAAAATTACAGGAACTTTACGACAACTTTCTGATCAAATGTTAGTTGCACCTGAACGTTATGGAGCAATGAATGTTCCCTTAAAATCGACAAAACAAGGAGGCAATTTAGCAACAGATTTTGATTCTTTGGAGATGGATTCTTATGGGACTGTTTATTCCATTGTACAAAGTTTAGTAGAAGAAATGATGCAATTAGAGGAATCAGTAGATGATATTGTTTTATTTGCGCGAGCCTCTAATCAAACATTAGAACAACAGCGTCAAATGCTCACTAACCTCAGAGATGAATTAATGTGGGCAAGAATGCTACCGTTAGGGGAAGTGTTAAATCGCTTTCCTAGGGTGTTAAGAGATCTGTCTACAACGTATCATAAACCTGTTAAATTAAAGTTAACAGGGACAGGAGTATTAGTTGATAAAGCAGCCTTAGAAAAATTATATGATCCCTTACTTCATTTATTACGAAATGGCTTTGATCATGGGATTGAACCCCCAGAAATTAGACGAAAATTAGGTAAACCAGAACAGGGACAGATTGAAATTAGAGCTTATCATCAAGGCAACCAAACCATTGTGGAAATCAAGGATGATGGAGGAGGGTTAAATCTAGAAAAAATTGCTCAAAAAGCTGTGACAGTTGGTTTAGTAACACCAGAACAAGTAGCGGTGATGTCCAAAGAAGTCCTACAAAACTTAATTTTTGAACCAGGGTTTTCTACAGCGACTCAAGTGAGCGAATTATCAGGGCGTGGGGTTGGTTTAGATGTTGTCCGAGAACAATTACAAGTTTTAAAAGGAATGGTTTCTGTTAGTTCAATTTCAGGCAAAGGAACAACATTTACCCTCCGTTTACCCTTAACTTTAACCATAGCTAAACTGTTAGTTTGTTTGATTAATAATGAGGGCCATGGCCAAACCTCAGCCGTCGCATTACCATCAGATAGCATCGAAGAAATTATTATGCCCGAACCTGAACAGATTAAAAAGTCAGGGAATCAACGCTTTTTAAGCTGGCAGAGGCAAATTATTCCCATTTATCCCCTAAGTCATCTGTTAGACTATCGCTGTACCTTTCCTGACGGCTTTACCAGTAAGGCATTGCAGGGCATATCAACCCCTCATGATTGGGGTTTACCCTTGTTAATTCTCCGACAAGGGGAACAACTTTACGCCCTAGAAGTAAATCGTCTGGTGACAGAACAAGAATTAGTGATTAAACCCTTTGGTAAAGCGATGGCTTCCCCTGCTTATACTTATGGGTGTACCATTTTGGGGGATGGAACCTTAATTCCGGTCATCAATGGTAGCACCTTAATGGAACAAACCCTTGATCCGATTCATAGCGATAATAAGGCTTCTGGCATTGTTCTAGACCTTGGGGAGCCTAAGTCTTCAGTTCCCGCGAAAATGGTGCAAAATCACACTGTTTTAGTGGTAGATGACTCAGCCGCCCTCAGACGAACTTTAGCGTTAACATTACAAAAAGCAGGGTATCGGGTTTTACAAGCTAGGGATGGACGAGATGCCCTTGATCAGTTGCAACAGAGTTCAGCGATTAACTTGGTAATCTGTGATGTGGAAATGCCCAATATGAATGGGTTTGAGTTTTTAGGGCAGCGTCGTCGTGATCCCGAATTAATGAAAATTCCCGTAGCTATGTTAACCTCTCGCAGTAGCGAAAAACATCGTCAGTTAGCAACTCATTTAGGGGCCAGTGCCTATTTTACTAAGCCTTATATTGAGCAACAGTTCTTAGAAACAGTGAAAAATATGATTACTCAGTAGGGGCGTTATGAGAAAGGGAAGTGTGATTCCAAACCCAAACCCCAAACCCCAAACCCCAAACCTCATTAACCAATTATGACTAACCCAACAATTACTCCCTATTCTCCGGCCAGTCTTGACCCCCATTCAAGAGAAACAGCGAACCACCGTCGTAAATTGCTAATTTTTCAAGTTGGTAAGCTTAATCTAGCCTTACCCGTAGAATTTGTCAAAAAAATCCTGCATTATATGCCCATGGAGGGAAGTGGAACAACTGCCGTTGGTTTGATTCATCTTGGGGATCAAGAAATTACGGCGATCGATCTCCATAAACGCTTATTTAAAGTGAGTCAAACTCAAATAGAAGGACGGCAGTTTCTCATCCTAGCGAAAAATACTATTGATGAGCAATTTGGGATTCTCATCTCTCAAACCCCTAGTTTAATTGATTTACCTCTGTCTCAAATTCGGACATTACCGGATTCTTATCGTCGTGCTGATACCTTGGATATGGCCAGTCATGTAACAAGAGTGCAACACATGGAGCAACTGTTAACGGTATTTGTGTTAGATGTTGATCGTTTAGTACCACCTATCGGCATTGGAGATTTTGTTTTTTAACCGAGAATAATTCCCGTTTTTTTCTGCTCCTTCCTCCTCAAAAAACCTTAATAATTGCTATATTAGCAAGGACAATGGGTTAAAAAAAATTGATCAATGGTGGTGATGAGTAAAGTGAGAAAAACGAAGATGGGAATGGCGAATGTTCTTGATCAACCAATAAAAACGGCTTTGAATCTACGATTATGGGCTTCAGTGTTCTATAGTCTTTCTAATGGCCTAGTCTTTTGGAGTCTCGCCCAAGGATTATTAGTGTCAGCCAGTTTAGCTCAGGGTTCTCAACAAAAATCCTTAGAACCGTCCTTGGTGTCTCAGGCCCCTCCCTCTACCTTCAGAAACGATGATATCCCCCCCGAAAACTCTGCTCCGCCCCTATTTGATGTTAATACTTCAGAACAGTTTAATCTCTATCGATTGGCGATCGGAGATGTAGTCAGTGTGAATGTTCGAGAGTTTCCTGAATTTAGCTTTGCTGGCCCGATTGATCCAGAAGGAAGAATTCGGGTTCCCTTTCTCGGACAAATTTCCCTTGTTGGCCTCACCTTAGATGAAGTAGAAACGAAAATTGCCTATGAATTGGGGCAGCGTTACCTTCAAGAAGAGCCGGAAGTCCTGGCCGTATTAGGACAACCTCGCCCCGTTCAACTGACCATTTTAGGAGAAATCACCCGTCCTGGCTATTATTTTTTTGGCCCTGGTGTCACCCTCAATAATGTGATCACCTCTGTTGGGGGCAGTACCCCGCAAGCTGATTTACGCTCAGTCATTGTACGTCGTTCCCTGGTAGATGGAACCATACTCGAAGAAAGAGTTGATTTATATACGCCCCTCATTCAAGGAAAACGCCTCCCAGAGTTTCGGTTGCAGGGAGGAGATACGGTTATTGTCTCTCAACTGCCCATTGGACAAAAAGACTACGATCAGACTCTCATTGCTAAGACAAATTTGGCACAACCCGCCATTACCATTCGGGTATTAGTACCGCTAAACCCGGCTGGGTTAGCCGTTCGTAACCTGACATTGCCCAGTGGCAGTACCTTTTTAGATGCGGTGGCTAATCTTCCTGCTATTAGTCCTTTAGTGATCAAAGAAGAAGTGACATTGTTGAGATTTGACCCTGAACAGGGGAAAGTTGTTGCCCAAGGATTGAATCCCATTAACACAGTACGAAATTTAGATGTGACTCAATATGTTACCCTCAAAGATGGAGATGTGATAGTTGTTAGTCGTACCTTGTTAGGAGAGATATTTTCTGCTTTCCGAGTTCTAACTCAGCCGATTCGAGATTTGATAGGGTTCGCAAATTTTTTTAGACAACTGGAAAACACCTTCGATAACAACAACAACAATAACAATAACAATAACAACAATTTCTTTTAAAATAGTGACATCTATGTTGATATTCTTAAAAACTTATGGCCCCCCCTATTGTTAAACGGTTTGCTATTTCTTTTCAACAAAATTACTGGCTAGGGTTATTGACGATGCTGGCTGGTTTTGGCATTTCAGGAATTGTGGCACTACAACCCCCGGCCGCTCCTCCGGCCCCTACCTATAAAGCGGGGGGACAACTGACCTTTTCGGAACCCCCTCCGGCCTTTACCACCACAGGTAATCAACTCCAAGCAGAAGGACGGTCAATTAGTAAAAGTATGCTGTTATCTGAGCAAGTTCTTAGGAACGTAATGGAGAAGTTACAGCTTAAGCCTGAGGAAATAGTCCAAATTCGGGATAAAAATCTGCAAATTGAAGTGCCGGAAAAGGATAAGAAAGGAAACGCGACATCATCGATTATTTCCTTGGAGTATACGGATAAGGAGTCACCAACGAGAGCGACGCTCATTTTAGAAGCCTTTATGAAGGAAATGGTAGATTATAGTCGCTGGCTTAATACCTCTGAATTGCGAAGTCGTATTGAAGCCCTCAGTAAACGTCTAGCTCAAGTTCAAGAGGCTCTAACTGCTGCGGAAAATCGCTTTTATCGTTATATCTCTCAAGAGGGTTCGGATTTATTAGCGATTCAAGATGGTAGTCTCTTTAGTGGGATCACCAGTAGTCAACAAAGACAACGGGAGCTACAATTAGCTCTCCAAGAAGTGGAAGGTAGGATCAATAATCTCATCAGTCAGTTAGGGTTAACACCAGAACAGGCTTATACTTCAGTCGCTTTGAGTGCTGATCCTTTGTTGGCCAATTTACGGGCCCAAATCTTGCAAACTGAATTGCAATTAGAGCGTCTGCAACTCGACTTAAAGCCTGAACATCCCAACATTGTTAGATTACTGAAACAAAAGCAAATAAACGAAAAGTTATTCCAAGAAAGGGCCCAAGAATTAATGGGAGCGAGGAATTTAACCCCTGTCCCTCTCGCTCAAATTCGTCAAGATAGTAGTCTTGATCCTAGTCGGCAACAATTAGCTAGTCAACTGTTAACGTTACAAACACAACGGGCAGGTTTATTTAAACAATTACAATCTGTGGTTGAAACAGAGCAAAAATTACGACAAGAGTATGAGAAGTTTCCTGATAAACAGTTGCGGCAAGCGAAACTGGTACAAGAAGTGGAATTTCAACGGATTGTTTATCAAAATATCTTAACGGCTTTAGTGGATGCTCAAGCGGCAGAAGCGGAAACTGTGGGCAGTCTCTCCGTTGCTATTCCGGCTAACTATCGACCGGTGGCCCCAACGAAACCCACGCAGACAAATCGTTTACTGATTATTGCAGCGGGTGGTGGTATCGGTGTTGTGGCTGGTTTTGGGGTGATTCTCTTGCTGGCGTTACTCGATGATCGTTTACATACTCCTCAAGAAATTCGAGATGCTTTGGCTGATCGAGAGGTTCCTTTGTTGGGGCAGTTACCGTTTATTTTCAGTTCTTTATATCGAGAGGATCTCAGCCCTGTTTTATTGGAGGGAGAGTCAGGGGATCTCAGTTTTTATGAACGACTTCGCAGTAATTTACGCCGTTTGGGATCGGATGCGTCTAAGGTGATTCTGATTACCAGTATCGCCAATGAAGAAGGAAAAAGCGCGACGGCCTACAATTTGGCGATCGCTTGCGCCCATGCGGGAAAACGGACTTTATTGGTGGAGGCTGATCTGCGGGCCCCGTCTAAAGCGGAATGGTTAGAGGTGACACCTGATCCTAATGCGAGTTTAGAACCATTACGGTATTATGGCGATCGCAGTAATGCCATTGATCTTGTGCCTGGGGTGGCTAATTTGTATGTGTTACCGAGTCCAGGCCCCCAACGTCAAGCGGCGGCAATTATTGAATCAAGTGAGTTACAATTGCTGCTCAAAGACGCAAGGGGCCGGTTTGATATGGTGATTGTTGATACGCCTTCTTTGTCTCGTTGTAATGATGCCCTATTGTTAGAACCTCTGAGTGATGGACTGATGTTAGTCACTCGTCCAGGGGCCACCCGTTCTAGTTTATTAAATGAAGCGATCGACCAATTATCCGATGCAGAGGTTCCCGTGTTAGGGGCAGCCATTAATGCTGTCGAGGATCTAGTTCCTCCAACGCCAGAGGTTCCCGATCTTAATGGTAATGGGTCTACTAACTTCGCTGAAAATACAGAAGAATTGGAAATTCATGCCAGGTTTAATTAAGGTGTTTTCCTTGGAATGGGTAAACCAATTTTAGAGGGTTTATCTGGCTGACTTGTCACGGTTAAGGTGATAATTTTTGCTTCGATTAATCGTTCTTCTTTTGGTAATTTTCCAGTTCCTGTATTCAAGGAATAGGCGGGAAAGCAGGCCCCACTTAAACTTAAACGAATACAATTTCCTTGAGTAACTTTAATACAAGTTGCTTGTAAAGGAATTTTTCGGGGTAATTCATCAGAGTCTACTCTCATATAACCCTGACTAAAATTATAGACTTTTCCATCAGGCAATACCTCAGATAAGACAGCACAAATATCAAAACTTGGTGCATCTGCTGTACAATAGACTTCTAAAAAAGGTTCCCCCATTATCACTAAATCTTCAGTTAAGGGTTGAGAGGTATAGGTTAAAACATCAGCGCGACTATCTACATTAGACCGCTCAAAAGACCCTGATGGAATACTAGCATGACCTCCCAAAGAATGAACGGGCCGCCAAGGATCATGAACTATAATATCCGTAGATATTGCCTTGGGAACATTGTCGCTTAATTGTCCGTCATCCTCTCGAATACTGGCTAATCCTTGACTAGATAAATAATAATAATTATGATTATTAGTGGCAAAAGAATCAAAAGATTGCCATTGATTAGCTCCCATTTCAAATAATAGCACGGAAGCGGAATTTAAGTCAGATTTATCTTGATTTTTCAAGAAATAATCAAACCAATTAATTTGATATTTATCAATAAAACTAATCGCGTTTTTTGTATAATTAATTGAGCCGACTTGTGGACTCCAGGGAAGATGTCCCCAAGGGCCAATAATCAGATGTTGAGCAAGGTTACTACGAGTTTTCATTGCTTTATAAAGATTCAATGTTCCTCGCAAATAAGGATCAAACCATCCCCCAATATGTAACATGGGTAAATCTAATTTATCTATCAATGTTTTTGGCGATAATTTGGACCAATAATCATCAGGATAGGGGTGATTTAACCAGTCATGATAAAAAGAATCAGAAGCAACCTCTTTAAGCAAATTTGGATAGGCAGGAATGGGGTCATATAAAGGCAAATTACGAGAGGCTGCATAGAGTTTTTGAAAAGCAATTGTGTCCCCTTTTAATCTAGCAGTTTCTGCGGCTAATTGTATCGCCCAACTTAAATTAGTTTGTAAACAAAATGCCCCATTTTCATAACCCAAATCACTATATAAATCATAAGCAATCATAGCTGGACAGATAGTTTTTAGTGCTTTTGGTTTAGCCGATGCTATAGATAATTGGGTCATTCCTTGATAAGAAAACCCATACATTCCGACATTTCCCGTACTACCTGGCAATTGAGAAACCCAATTTATAGTGTCTAAACCGTCTTCTATTTCATCAGCAAATAATTCAAATTCTCCTTGAGATGTACCTCGACCTCTGACATCTTGAATAACTACAATATACCCTTGGGAAGCGTACCATACAGGGTGAGCATAAACTACAGTAGAAGCAATTTTTCTACCGTAGGGTTGACGCATCAATAAGACAGGAAAAGAGTCAGAACTTTGAGGGCGGTAAATATCAGCATCAAGGGCCATTCCGTCCCTTGTTGTAAGGGACAAAGTTTCTTGTTTGACTTGAAACATTAGTTTTGATTATCAAGTTAAAAGTTAATCTTTTTTCTGTTTAACTTCCTCCAAATTTTTCCTTGAGAATTTCATTGTTATCATCAGCAATAGTGGCTACTAAAGTGATGGCGCGAGAAATTTCTACTGGGGATAAATCAGCAACAGCACGTTGAGTTAAAACAACAACTTGATCATTCATGATACCAAAACGAGTTTCTAGGGTTTCTGTCCAATTCATTTCTAATAATTTCCGCATTAAACCTGGTTCATCTTTGGCAGGAAGTGTTAACACTGGGGACCAAACTGTTAATAAATCTTCGTCGGTTTCTCCTGTTAGTTGAACATAAGCTTCCACACTACCGTAATTAAATTTCCAGAGGTGTCCTTCTTGATTCTGAGAAACCATTGCACTATCATTTTGTTGTAAACTGCCGATGACAGTTTCTATTACGTCTTGATGAGTGCCATGGGTGCTGGTAAAATTATCCGCTAAAGTCGGTTCAGTGGTTGAATAAGTCATCGTTTATACACAATCCTTGGTTAATTAATCAAACTTCATTCTTATTATCTCCTGATAGGGGAGTCAGAGGACAACATTTTGTGAAGATATTTTATCTTATTAATGCAAAAATTTATCTCTAGCACTAGATATTCTTGTACTATTTGGGAACGGGCGATCGCTGATTTATGTTACCGACAGGAATAATCTGGACATGACATGGTTTACATTAAAAATCTGTAGGGGCATGGCATCAGTCAATTATATGATCCTACCATTGAATTAATCTTGCCATGCCCATCAACTCCCTGATACCGATAGGAATAATCTGGACATGGTATGGTTTACATTCTAGGTTAGGTGACAAGATTAATGTTGCCATGCCCCTACTGGGGGGAAATTAGGGTTTAAAAGTTTTTATTTGATTAAATTTTTGTCAATTTTATCAATTTCATTTTCTAATAAATAATTTTTTTGATTAAGCTCATTTTCAATGTTATTCAGATTGTTTTCTAATAATCTATTATCTCGATTAAATTGATCTTCAATGTTATTCCAATCATCTTCTGGTAAAGTATTATCTCGATTAAATTGTTCCTCAATGTTATTATCAATACTATCTGGTATTTTAGTATTATTAGGAGGAGTCAAGGGATTTTCGACAGGAGTATCATCTTGCTCTGGTTCAAGTTTTCCTTGCATTCCTTGATCTACTCTTTGAAGTTGAGCAAAAAAATGATCCTGTTTATAATTAATAGAACGAGCCAAAATTAAGCCTTGCTGAAATGCTTGTAATGCCTCTTGATATTGCTGTTTTCCTAAATAAATCTCCCCAATTTTATCATAGGTTTTCATTAACCCATAATAATTATAAGATAATTGTTCAACCTGAATTAATCTTTGATAAATTTGTAGGGCATAATCTTTTTGTTCATAGGTTTCATAAAGATCTCCCAGTCTGGTTAAAGCATCAGCGGCCGCCCCAAATAATTGTAATGACCAAGCTAAAGAATAAGCTTCTTGATAACTTTGACTGGCTAATTCTGGCTTATCCATTGATTGATAATCTTGACCAATATCAATCTTTAAAGGAGGAATAAATTCAAGTTTTTTAGTTCTTAAATAGTTATCAACTAATCGTTGTTTGATAGTCGCTGCATTTTCTGGTTGCAATGATGCGGTATAAATTTCCGCTAATATTTGTAAATAAAGACCTTCTTCATAGACATTTCTTTTCCCTTGTGCTTTGTCTAATAATTCCTCATAAACTAATGCAGAATTAGGATAGTCAAACTTAGCTAAATAGAGTTTTCCCAATCCTTGTAAAGCTTGTTTTTCTGTTAGGGGTGTTTGGCTTTTCCGAGCATTAGCTAACACCTTTTTATAGACAATTATTGAATTATCCAGACTATGTAATTTAGCATAAGCATCAGCCAAAGCCATTAATAATTCTGGACTCAAAGGATCTTCTTGTTCTGATAATTGTTGTAAGGTAAAAATTCGCTTACCAATAATTTTAACATCTTCCTTACGGGTTCGGTTCCAAGCAATTTCCCCAACCCTTCCTAATGCTGCTAATTCCTCAATTCTTCCTAATACCCTTCTTAATCTTAATTCTCGATACCAAATATCAAAAGCAACCTCAATATTACCAGCATCTAACTGAGCTTGTGCTTTCACATTTAAGTTATCAAGTGCTTTCCTTAATTTCTTTTGTTCCAGAGGAGTAAGAGGACGAGGAATAGGAGGAATTAACGGATCAACTAGAGGAATTTCTAAAGGATTTAATTCAGGTGGTGGTATGGGAGCAGCCAAAGTTTTATTATTAACTAAGCAAGAGGGACTGCCTAAAATTATCGTTAAAATAAGCAAGAAATAAATTCTCTGATTAATTCTAAAAAAATTTAGCATGATAATATAAAGTTAATTAGTCCAGATTAAGATAACATTGATTATAAGATAACGATTGAGGAGTTGACAGTGAGGAGAGGGATCAAAGTTGTCCTAAGTGTGATGTTAACCATACTGTTGACAGCTTGTAATAATATGCCACAAGTAAAGGCAGAGCAGCGATTATTTCCCAGTCTTTCCCTAGAATTTTTGGGAGAATATCAATTACCGAAGCAAACCTTCCAAGAAACTCCCGTTGGTGGCCTATCTGCCATCACTTACAATCGCCAAATAGATCGCTTTTATGCCCTCTCTGACGATCGCTCTCAAAAGGCCCCCGCAAGGTTTTATACCCTCAAGATAGACATTTCTCCCACGGATGACAAGCCAGGGAAAATTCAAGCTGTTACGGTGGAAGACGTAACTTTCATCAAATCCCCATCAGAACAAACTTACGCCCCCCAAACCATCGACCCTGAAGGCATTGCCCTATCTCCGAGAGGTACTGTCTTCATTTCCAGCGAAGGAGTTCCCAAAAAAGGCATTGATCCCTTAATTGGGGAATTTAACCTAAAGACGGGACAAATTCAACAACAAGTTCCCCTTCCCCAACGATATCTACCCGCAACACAACCAGAGGAAAGTCCTCGCGGTGTCGAAGAAAATTTAGGGTTTGAACCCTTAACTATTAGTGCTACGAGTACCCTCAAAGATGACCCATTTCGCCTTTTTACTGCCACTGAGTCATCCTTAAAACAAGATAGCGCAGACACGCCTCCTGTGAACATTCCTGTGCGTCTGCTGCATTATGTAATTAGTCCCATTGGGCCACCTGTTTTAATTTCCGAACATTTATACTTACTTGATGAAACCCCCAAAGGTGCATTGGCCAACGGGTTAACGGAATTATTAGCTTTACCCCAAGAAGGAAGTTGGTTAAGTTTAGAACGGACTTTTGGTGTCTTTGGTCATGGGGCAAAATTATTCCAAGTGGTGAATAGTAGTGCTTCTGAGACATCCAATATTGAGAGTTTTAAGGCAGGAATAGCAGGAATTAAACCCTTAAAGAAAAAATTATTACTCGATTTGCAAGATTTAGGGATTGAGTTGGATAATTTAGAAGGAATGACCCTAGGGCCGAGATTAAAGGATGGCAGTCAAACATTGATCCTCATCAGTGACGACAATTTTAGTCCTGAGCAAGTCACCCAATTGCTAATATTTAGACTAAAATCATGACAAGCAAAACCTTTTGGCATCAACCTACGATTTTATGCAAAATATGGGAATACTGATAATATATATCCTTGAAACCCGACGGAATTTGTTCCCAGGAGTCACGGTGTTAACCCTCCGCCCACAATTATAAAAATAGCCATGCCCCATCGTCAAATCGTTATAGGTGACGTTCATGGTCACTACGATACCCTACTCAGTTTACTAGATGCGATCGCTCCCGACAGCGACGACCAAGTTTATTTTCTTGGTGATTTAATTGACCGCGGCCCCCAAAGCGCACAAGTCGTTGATTATGTGATGCAAAGTGGCTATAAATGTCTATTAGGCAACCATGAATATATGTTACTGGGAACGGTAGGAAAAGGGGGCATTGATAGTCATCAACTCCAAGGATGGTTATATGGAGGCGGTTATCCTACCTTAGTCAGCTACGATCATCATATCCCTCAAGAACATATTGAATGGATGAAAAAACTGCCTACTTATATAGATTTAGGGGATATATGGTTAGTGCATGGGGGTATTAACCCAACAATTCCTTTAGAGGAGCAAACCGCCGAACAATTTTGTTGGGTACGGGATGAATTTCATGCTATGACTGAGCCTTATTTTAAAGATAAACTAATTATTACGGGTCATACTATTACTTTTACCTTTCCAGGGGTAGCACCTGGTAAATTAGTGGCAGGTGCGGGATGGTTAGATATTGATACGGGGGCCTATCATCCTAATAGTGGTTGGTTAACAGGGTTAGATTTAACCAATGAAATAGTTTATCAAGTGCATAGCAAACATAAAACAAAACGGACTTTACCTTTAGCAGAAGCAGTGGTTTGTATTGACCCCTCGACGGTACTTTCTAAACGGATTAAACGCCATTCTGTTGTGTAAAAAAGATGAGTTTCTTATACATTTTGGACGCAGCCTCTGTAGGGGCGCAATGCTTGCGCCCTCATGCTTAATATATTACATTATTCTAGCTAATATTATAAAATATCCATAAACAGCTTATCTTAAAATTTGATGCCGTCTGATAATGCGCCTTAGAAGAAATAAGAGGAATTTATCCTGATTTAAGTTTAGAAAAAATCTACGCTACTATTACTTATTATCTCCAGAATCAATCAGAAATTGACGCTTATTTATTACGGATAAAAAACTGGCAAGAAACCCATTATCAAGAATTACTAAAACACCCTTCCCCTCTAAGAGAAAAAATGAAACAAATTAAACAACAAAGACAAGATTCATTAACAGTATGAAAATAAGGAATTAAAATCTGTTCCCCGTTCCCTTCTTTCAACCGATAACTTTTATATAATAAATTCAGAAAAACCATGTCTAATTTAAAGAATTATATAATTGAATGCGCTCGTCTTCTTTATTGGATTTTCTTCAAACCCTTTACATTAAAAGCACATTTACAAGACATTCACCCTGACTTAAAAATTGATGATAATCTTTATCTTAAACTAAGAGAATTTCCTAATAATAAAAAATTACGTCGCTTCACAGAACAATCATTTTGGTTAACTATAATTACTCCTCAATTAGCTGTTTTATTCGTCGGTATTATTTATCCTCTCATAACCCAAAAATCTTTTAATTGGTTGCCAAGTGAATTATTTTTAATCGGTTGGACAATGGCTCAAATAATTGCTCGATTTGGCTTTTATTTTTTAGGAAATAAATTTAATTATATTGCCTTGGGTATTTTTGTGCTTTTTATGATTTCTAGTCGATTTCTGGATGGTGTAGTATTCGGTGTAGTATTCGGTGTAGTATTGGGTGTAGTATTGGGTGTAGTATTGGGTGTACTATGGGGTGTAGTAGTTATATTAGGCGTGTTGAGGGTTTATTTTTGGTTGCCTGAGTTATTATGGATGGGATTATAGAAAACATTGCACCAGGAAAAAGATTTTTACTCTGTTTAGATGAATTTGAGCGTCTACAAGAAGTTATTGCTGTTATAAACTCTCGCGCACCTCTTAACTTTTTGCGTCATATTATCCAAGATAGAAATACTTGGACATTACTATTTAGTGGTTCCCATACCCTAGACGAAATAGAAACCTATTGGAGTGATTATTTAATTAATACTCGTTCCGTGCGTATTAGCTATTTAGAAACATCTGAAGCAGCAGAATTAATAAAGTATCCTGTCCCTGAATTTCCTGACATTTATTTGCCAGAAACAGTAGAAAGGATCATTTATTGGACAAGATGTCAACCCTTTTTAGTGCAGTTACTTTGTTCTGAATTAGTCGAATATCTTAACCGCACTTATGGGCAAAATTCCTTGAATATTAAAGCAACTCCTAACCATGTTGATGCCATTTTTGATCAAGCTTTAAGCGTTGGTCGTCCTTATTTTAATGAGTTATGGACAAATACCCTTAACCAAGAGCAAAGAGAGTATATTAGAAAGTTGGTTAAAGGAGAAGACATTGCCGTAAAAGAATATAAAAAGATTGAGAATAAACTAATTGAAAAAGAAATTATAAAGCGAGAAGAAGATAAAATAAGTTTTCAAGTTCCGTTAATTGAAAGAAGTATTAAGCAAAAAATACAAGAATAATCATAAAATTGTTTGCATTATTTTCCAAGATTCTGGTTTCTTCTACGACTTCAGTAACTACGGCAGTTATGAGCGTTTAACCGATGATGGCTTAACTCAATGGCATCCTGCTTTTTTACAACTAGGGAACAGCTTAGAAGACTGTGCCAGAAAATATAAAGGTTTTTGCCAAAGGTATAAACCGAAGGAGAAGAAGACTTTTGACATTTTTTGAGGTGAGTGTTAGAATCATGGGGATTACTCTACTAATCCCTTTTGCGATCGCCCATAGGGTAACAAGAAATGATTGCTGTAAAAGATAAGTTAACACCCGAAGAATATTTTATTTGGGAAGAACAACAACTGCTGCGCCATGAGTATCTTAGTGGTGAAGTTTACGCCATGAGTGGGGGGACTCAAAATCATGGGCGAATTGCTAGTAATATTATTTTTATCCTTAAAGGTCATTTACGGGGCGGTGGTTGTCAGTTAGGTAATTCCGATTGTCGTGTAAATATTTTTGAAACTAAAGATTATGTTTATCCTGATGTGAGCGTTACTTGTGACGATCGAGATCGCACTGCAATTCAAGCGATTCAATATCCTTGTCTAATTATTGAGGTTTTATCTCCAAGTACAGCCAGTTATGACCGAGGGGATAAATTTAGGATGTATCGTCGCAATCCTAGTTTGCAAGATTATGTTTTAGTTGATGCTGAGAAAATAGCGATCGATTCATACTGCAAAAATGATCGTGGTAATTGGGAGATTTTTAATTATCAATCGGGGGATAATATTGATTTACAAAGTATTGGTTTAAGCTTTCCCATTGAGTCGGTTTATGAGGATATTATTTTTGAGGAATTAGGAACAAAAAATAAATAGGCTATGCAAATCAGAGTAGGCTAAATTGGAGCAGTGTTTTTTATAAAAAACAAATACACCACCTCATTTTTAACTAGGCGACTTGTCAAGTTTTTTGTAATAATTTTTAACTAAATATTTAACTCTACCGTCCTCTAAAGTAATATAGCAGTATACTTAGGAGTAGGGGTAAGACATCAAAAAATTATGTATACTCACCCGAAACATTAATATTTTGCCTTACCCATCTTCAGTTTATTAATAACCCGACATCTTTTAGTTTATAATAAAGTATGATTGTTTTAGGATAAGTTATGGAATGGCAAGAAATCTCAGGCAGTTCGGTATTAATTCCCCGACATCCTATGGCTGTGATTCATTTTTTGGGGGGTGCATTTGTAGGAACTGCCCCTAACTTTACCTATCGTTGGTTACTCGAACAACTAGGTAAAGAAGGATATGCAGTGATTGCCACACCCTTTATTAATACCTTAGATCATTTAGCGATCGCCCGCAATGTACTCAACCGCTTTGAGAGTATTTTAGACCGTTTACAAGCCAATAATTCTCTAGGACAAAGATATCTTCCTATTTATGGAATTGGTCATAGTATGGGGTGTAAACTGCATTTATTAATTGGCAGTCTTTTTTCTGTCGAAAGGGCTGGTAATATTTTGATTTCTTTCAATAACTATCCAGTTAAAAAAGCCATTCCTTTTCTAGAACAAATTGATATTGATAATTCCTTGAACTTAGAATTTACCCCTTCTCCTGAAGAAACAACCTTAATTATTGCCAAAAGCTATGAAATTCGTCGTAACTTACTGATTAAATTTAGTAAAGACAATATCGATGAAACCCTGATGTTAAATCCGGTATTACAAGAAAGATTTCCAAATTTGATCGCTTTACAGACATTATCAGGTAATCATTTAACCCCATTAGGACAAGAAATAAACTGGCAAGCTGGAGAAGTTTTTACCCCATTAGATGCCGTAGGACAATGGGTTAAACAAAGTTTTGCCCGTGATTTATATAATCTCAGAAGTGAGATTTTACGGTGGTTAAATCCTGGTAAAATTATTTAATCATTAGCCATCATCCCTATTTATGCAACTCATTCTTTATAGCAAACCAGGCTGTCATTTATGCGAAGGACTACAAAGCAAACTGCAACAGATGGAAACCTTAAAATTTGACCTAGAAATAAGGGATATTACCACCCGTGACGAGTGGTTTCAAGCTTATCAATATGAAGTCCCCGTCTTGCGTCAAAAGTTACCAGAAGGAGAAAAAACCATTCCTCGGCCCTCCCCTCGCGTCTCCGTCGCCAAATTAGAGCAAATATTACAAAAATATCTCAGCTAAAACTTTGGAATGTTCAAGATGATCAGCGATAGTCTGTACAATAGTTAAGAAAGGATTTGATCGCGGTCTGAATTGTTCTTAATAACCCTTTAATGCTTGACTCCTTCATTAGTGTCCTCCTTATTGACGATCAGCCTACTATCGGTGAAGCCATTCGCCGAATGTTAGCGACGGAAACGGATATTATCTTTCATTATTGCCGCGATCCGACTCAAGTATTTCAACGGGTTCAAGAAGTCAAACCAACGGTTATTTTGCAAGACTTGGTGATGCCTGATGTAGAAGGTTTAATGTTAGTGCGGTTTTTGCGGGCCAAAGACGCTCCTACCCATGATGTTCCCTTAATTGTCCTTTCTAGCAAAGAAGAACCCCTGATCAAAGCAGAAGCCTTTAAATTAGGGGCCAATGATTATTTAGTCAAGTTACCGGATAAAGTCGAATTAATTGCCCGCATTCGCTACCATTCCAGTGCTTATATTAACCTGCTCAAACGTAAAGAAGCCGAAGAAAAACTTAAAGAAGAAAATCTTCGCCTCAGTGCAGAAATTGAAATCACTCGCCGACTACAACAGATGATTTTACCCAAAGCCGAAGAATTAGAAAAAATTGAAGGCTTAGATATTGCGGGTTTTATGGAACCGGCCACAGATGTTGGTGGGGACTATTATGATGTCTTGAACTACAATGGTCGTGTTAAAATAGGGATCGGGGATGTAACAGGTCATGGGCTAGAAAGTGGTGTGGTGATGATTATGGTACAAACCGCCATTCGTACCCTAATGACCCATAATGAAACTGATCCCTTTGTATTTTTATCCGTGATTAATCGCACCATTTTTGACAATGTAGAGCGCATTAATTCTGACAAAAACTTAACCCTTTGCTTACTCGATTATGAAAATAACTGTCTGCGCTTAAGTGGTCAACATGAATCTTTAATTTTGGTCAGGAAAGGGGGAGAAGTGGAAATCGTTGATACCATTGATTTAGGATTTCCTGTGGGCTTAGAAGAAGATATTAGTGATTTTTTAGGAGAAACGGAAATCTGGCTCAATGCTGGAGATGTAGTCGTCCTCTATACTGATGGCATCACCGAGGCAGAAAATCCCTCTGGAGAATTATACGGGTTAGATCGCTTATGTGAAATTGTTAGTCAAAATTGGGAATACTCAGCCCAGGAGATTAAAGAGGCCGTGATTAAAGATGTTCGGCAACACATCGATTATCAAACCGTCTACGATGACATCACGTTATTAGTAATTAAACAAAAATAGTGGTGATTGAATAGCCCTAATGAGGATCGCAATTGTTAATGATACGTTGATGGCAGTAGAAATGCTGCGGCGAGTGGTAACTTCTGTCTCTGGCTATGAAGTCGCTTGGGTGGCCCGTAATGGCAGTCAAGCGATCGCTAAATGCGCTATTAATACACCTGATCTCATTTTAATGGATATCATAATGCCAGATCTCCATGGGGCAGAAGTAACTAAAGTTATCATGAAACAATCTCCTTGTGCGATTCTTATTGTGACAGCCAACGTTCAAAAAAATTCCTCAAAAATCTTTGAAGCCATGGGTTATGGGGCCCTAGATGTAGTGAGTACGCCAGCTTTGGGGCTATCAGGAGAACCGGCCTTGGCCCAAATCTTACTCAATAAAATCGCAACTCTGGGTATTTTAATCGGTAAACTCAATCACAAACACCAGACTGCCCATGAGTCTTTTTTATCCCCAGGTAAGGCTTCAGCTAAACTGTCTAATCCTCCCCTCAGTTTACCCCCCTTAATTATCATTGGGGCTTCAACAGGAGGCCCTAAAGCTTTAGCTACCCTATTATCGGAGTTTCCCCCTAAATTTGCTGCTGCCATTGTCATTATTCAACACGTGGATGCTCAATTTTCTTCGGGGTTAGCTAAATGGCTGAATGAACAAACTCCCTTATCCGTTGTTTTAGCCCCTGATGGTGGTTGTCTCCAAGGGGGAAGGGTGTTTTTGGCGGGAACGAACGATCATTTAGTTTTACGTCCCAATTTAACGCTAACATACACTAAGAAGCCTCAAGATTATCCTTATCGTCCCTCAGTGGATGTGTTTTGTGAGAGTGTGGCTCAATATTGGAGTCGTAAGGGCATTGCTGTGTTATTGACAGGCATGGGACGAGATGGGGCGATCGGGCTACAAGTGTTGCGTTTAAGGGGATGGCATACTATTGCCCAAGATCAAAAAAGTTCTGTGGTTTATGGAATGCCGAAAGCGGCGGTAGAAATGGGGGCCGCTGTTGAAGTGCTTCCCTTATCTGCGATCGCATCAACCCTGATTAAACGAGTCATGCTTATTTCTTAAATTATGGCAAATTACCCATGAAAAGTTATGAGATTTATGGAAACTTTTTGGAAGAATTACCCGCTAGTGACCAATTTTTGGTAATTAGTTTTTCTCCCTCATCAATTCCCTTAAAACAACGCTGGCGCAATAATGGATTATCAGCGGATTTTGTGGCGGATTATTTAACCACATTTTTTCCGGCGGATGAAGATGCTCCAAGTACAATTGAACGTCAAAAAGAACTAAAAGGTGCTGTGAGTTATATCGCCAATGAACTGTTAGAAAATGCCATGAAATTTCATGATGAAAGTGTTCATAACACGATTCAATTTGGCATTCATTTGTTTGATGAAACTGTGGTTTTATTTTCAAAAAATTGTATTCCTTCGGCTAACTGGCCTCGGTTTAAACCGATTATTGAAGATCTGATCAATTCCGATCCTCAAGAATTATATATCAATCAGATGGAAAAATTAGCCGAAGAAGATGATAATAACGGCTCTGGCTTAGGATTAATTACAATTTGTTGTGATTATGGGGCTAGTTTGGGTTGGAAAATTGATAGCCAGGAAGAAAACTTGGGGATCTTGACTATCAACACTATGGTACAATTGCAAGTATAATGAGGGCAGATCATGACTGATTTATGGGACAAAAGGAGTTATTAACAATGGAAGTTAAAGGTGATAGCTATCGAGTTGATTATAATGCAGAAACAATAACCATTAGTTTTCAAGGTTCATTACGATTAAGTGGCGTTGAAGAATATGAACCTATTGTTAACTTATTAAATCAGGTTGCTGAGCAGAATCATGAAACGATTACCCTCGATTTAAAAGAACTAGAATTTCTCAATAGTTCTGGGATTAGTATGCTGTCTAAATTCGTTATTAATATTCGTAAACAAAAGACAAGTAATATTTTAGTGAAAGGCTCTCAATCTATTCCTTGGCAGGGAAAATCTTTAAAAAATCTTCAGCGATTAATGCCAACTTTGACCCTAGAATTTGAATAGGTATTAATTATGCTTAACGATCAACTTTCTCAAGAACAACTGGTGAATCAGATTAAAACCCTTCAGAAACAAATTGAAGAGTTTAAAAATGATAAAGAAGATCTGGAAATTCTCTTAGAAACAATTACGGAACACTCAACGGATCTAGAAAATGAAATTTACGAAAAAAATCAGATTATGCTGAAGTATTTACAGCAAGTTAAATTAGTCACAGAAGCAGCGGCCGCAGTTGAAACTGAATCTTTTACCATTGATAGTATTAATGAAGTTGCCGCCAGGGAAGACGAATTAGGACAACTCGCTCGTGTGTTTCAAAATATGGCGAAACAAGTAGAAATTAGAGAAACTAAATTACGTCAGCAAGTTCAAGAATTACGGATTGAAATTGATAAAGGTAGGCAAGCAAAACAAGTCGCTGATATTGTTCAAACCGATTCTTTTAAAAACTTAAAGCAAAAACTAAAACGTATCAAAGATTCCAGAAAATCTTGAAGTTTTAGGGTAAAAATAATAGCTATTTTAGCAGGTTATAATCGTCTGTGAATCAAGAATCCCATGTGTTTCTACCTGTGGGATTCTTGATTGAGTTGAAATTGAAGACGGAGAGGGAGGGATTCGAACCCTCGATGAGTGTTACCCCATAACTCCTTAGCAGGGAGCCGCTTTCAACCGCTCAGCCACCTCTCCAAGGCACAGTATATTATCATAGCAGATTGATGTTGTTTCCAACAAGCTTTTACAAATAAATATTTGTTGTATGGTATAAGTGGAGGGTTTGCGATCGCAAAATTTCAGATCAAAATTTTTTGCGGAAATCCATACTCAGACCTTGTATATAAATCTGTCCATCTGTCAATCCCTAAGCACTAAGGTGTCTATCATGATTAAGCACACTTCTTCCTCTAGCACTGAAGACAACCTCAATTCCCTAACTGAAGAACTCCTAGACGCGCTACTCGAAGTAGAAGAAACCTATCCTTGGGACCCAAGCTCCCCTGAAGCAGAAGCCTATTTTAGCAATCTCGAAGCCGAATTTCCCTTAATCGATGCTTTTGATGAGGCAGAAATTACGGCTCAAGCAGATACATTCTTTTCTCATCTCCATCAATCTTGGGAATCAGTCGATCAAACCAGTTTTACCCAAACTCTCTGGGAGAAATTCGGGCAAATGATTCCGAAAGCTTGGCTAGAAACCATTATTACTCAAGCAGAACAGTTAGCGAGCGAAAATATTTCTCAACTGAATCAATTAGTGGAATGCGTCAAACCCCTCTGGACAAATTGGACAGAAGAAGATTTACAAGTCTTTGCCCGTCCCCTTGCCCAAGCAATGCGGGGTGAAACAAAAGTTAAGCAAAATAATTGGCAAGATCTCTCAGAAATTGAACAAATTCGCTTCACTATGACCATTGCGAAAGAAGTATTATGTGAAATACCTCCCCAACAAGGGCAATAATTTCTGAAAGATCCCCCAAAGTTCTTACCCTCGCTGAATTTGAGCAAAGATTTCCCCTAAGATTTCTCCAGCCCCGGCATCCCGTAACCGCGTCGCTAATTCTCGTCCTAGGGCTTCTGCTGTTGTCCTTGGCCCGCTAATATTATCCTTCAAGAGTTTTTGACCATCAAGACTAGCCACCATTCCCGTTAAACTCAAAATATCCCCTTCGATGGCTGTGTTAACCCCAATGGGGACTTGACACCCACCTTCGAGTTCTCGTAAAAACGCCCGTTCTGCATAACAGCGATCGCGGGTGGTTTCGTGTTCTAAGGCTTTAAGTAATTCTAAAACTTCCTGATCTCCGATGCGACATTCAATACCTAATGCCCCTTGTCCGACGGCATGAAGGGAAATTTCATCGGGAATGACTTGATGAATGCGATCGCTCATGTCTAAGCGTTGCAGGCCCGCTACAGCGAGGATAATGCCATCATAGTCTCCTGCATCCAGTTTAGCGAGTCTGGTATTGACGTTGCCGCGTACATCTTTAAAGGTTAAATGGGGGAAATGATGCCGTAGTTGAGCTAAACGACGCAGGGAAGATGTACCAATAACGGCCCCTTCCGGTAAGGTGTCTAGTTGTTTATCGCGGTGCTTTTCATGCACCACTAAAGCATCTGCGGGGTTGACTCTTTCCGTTACACAACCCAGCATTAACCCTTCTGGTAAGTTGGTAGGTAAATCTTTGAGGGAATGCACCGCAAAATCTACTTGATTTTCCAGCATGGCCACTTCCAATTCTTTGGTAAATAACCCTTTATCCCCAATTTTAGCCAGGGCTACATCTAAGATTATATCCCCTTGGGTACTCATGGTTTCTACCTCAAATTGGCGATCGGGATAATGATTTTGCAGTTCTTTTTGTATCCAGTAAGTTTGCACTAATGCCAATTGACTTTTGCGAGAACCGATGCGAATGGAGCGACTAGAAACAACCATAGAGATTAATCTGATACTTAAGGTTATCAATAAGGAGACTCAATCTAGCGTATCGTAGTGCTAGACTCCCGTTAATAGGTAAGATTGCTCAGGAGGAAAAACGTTACATTTCTTCACGATTAATCTCCTATTGATCAGGACAGAGATGTTTATTTATGTCCGACTACTTAGAGTAAATTTTGTTTATGTTTTGCTCTCCTTGTCAATCCAATACCAAGCGCTAAAACACCCCACTGTTAACCCAATAAATAATAACATTAATGTCCAAGAATAAGGACTTTTAAAAGAATTATCAATCCAAACTCCGATCACAATTCCCATTAAGGTAGGAATAGTCACTGACCATCCTACCATCCCGAACATTCCTAACACAAACCAAATACTTTTTTTGTTTTGTCTTGCCTTGATTTTTCGTTTGGCTTTTGTTTCAACCTGTTGGTAAAATTGACTAAAATTTGTCCTATCTTCTTTTTGATCTACATCAGATTTATCCATCTTATATTAACCAACTGTTTTCAAAGTACATTTTTAGAAAGCAAAAGAAGGAGAACATAAACGAATATAAATATCTCGTTGCTCATCAGTAATCTATCTTCTGCCGTGCATAATTCGAGTATTATTGATCATCCTACCATGCCAAACAGAAACCAACCACTTAAGCACTTCTCAAAGCAACAATTGGATCAAGTTTAGCCGCTTGTTTAGCTGGCAATACCCCAAAAAATAGCCCAATTCCTCCTGATACTCCCACCGCTAGAATAATGGATTCAACGGAGATACTGGTAGCTAGAGAAAAGACAGAACTCGCTATAATAACGCCGCCAATTCCTACCCCAATACCGATCACTCCGCCCAAGGTTGTTAATAAAATTGCTTCTAATAAAAATTGTCCTAAAATATCTTGTTCAGTTGCCCCCAATGCTTTTCTTAAGCCCACTTCTTTGGTTCTTTCTGTGACAGAAACCAACATAATATTCATCACCCCAATACCTCCCACCAACAAAGAAATCACAGCGATCGCCCCCAACATTTGAGTCAAACCAGCATTAGTTTTCTCAGCCGTTTCTAAAAGAGCATTTTGCGAAAAAAGCTTCAGAGATTTACTATCTTTCAAGGAATGACGTAACTGAATTAAATTTTTAACTTGAAACTCAGCCGCCCTTACTGTATCTTGATCTTTTGCTAACATCGCAATAACATTAAGATTAATGCCATAAGGGGAACGCCATCCTCTTAGTTGAGTATGAGCAGCAGTTAAAGGAACAATCACATTGTTATCTTGATCTGAGTCAAACAAGGAACCTTTTGGGGCTAAAACACCAATTACATTAAAGCTCATATTTTTAATTCTAACTTGTTTTCCCAAAGGGTTTTGGTTAGGAAAAAGTCGCTCAGCAATGACTGCACCTAAGACAACCACACGGTTACTGTGCTTGACATCAATTTCGTTGAGAAAGCGTCCTTGAGATAGCTCATAATTTCTGACAGGGAGATATTCTGGTGTAGTTCCAATAATAGAATTTTGAAAGATCTTATCTTGATAAACAATCAATTCACTGGTGTGAATTTCTGGCGCAACATGGGTTAAAGTTGGGACTAATTTAGCGATCGCTTGAGCATCTTCGAGCAATAAAGGTTTAGCTTCTGCCGAAAGATTGTGCCGAACACGAGCAGAGGTTAAACTAAGGAATAGGACGTTCGGCCCCAAAGACTGAAATTGTTCTGCGGTTAATTTTTGTGCGCCTTGTCCTACTGCCACCATGCCAATAACAGAAGCATTACCAATGATAATGCCCAACATGGTTAAGCTACTCCGAAGTTTATTCGATAGGAGAGCAGATACAGCCATTTTGCAGGTATCGACAATTTCCATAACAGATCCCTAATCTTTCCCACTTGTCTATTGTCGGGGTTTTTGTTTAATTTTGGTTAATCCATGCGTGAAGCATACCACAAGGCCAAGGCCAAAATGACAACAAAAAGAGAAGTGCCGACAGCGATCGCAAAGTTATGAAAGGCGTGGGAGTCAATAAGAGTCATCTTCAGCCAGGGGTTTAGGGAATTATTGAATTAATTGGTTTTTGATAGCAATGCAAGTGAATGAGGCGACAATAAGACATAAGGTCATATTAGCATCAGCCTTCTGAATTTTCAAGAGTTTATGCTTAAATTTCTTTTAAAGCGTCAATAAGTTGTTGATTTTCTGCTTGAGTACGGACGGCAACACGAAAATAGCGATCGCCCAATTCAGGAAAACTTAAACAGTCGCGGATTAAAATACGATGTTTATGGAGTAATTTTTGTTGTAATTGAGAACTTGGCAAACCCGTTTCTACTAACAAAAAGTTGGCCTGACTAACCAGAGGATTAAGATCTGAAATCTCTAATAAACCTTGAAATAAAGTAGGTTGAGCAGATAATAACCACTCCCTAGTTTGTTGTTCAAATTCCCGATCTTGAATCACCGCTATTCCTGCGGCTGCGGCTAAACTATTGACACACCAAGGATCACGCCAAGTTTGCCACTGTTGGAGACGATCCGGATGAGCGATCGCATATCCTAAACGTAGTCCAGGAAGACTATAAAATTTAGTCAGCGATCGCACAATCACCAAATTAGGGTATTGAGATACCCAAGGAATTAAACTTTGTTGTTGCTCTGGTGGCACAAAATCCATAAAAGCTTCATCCACCACCACTAACTTAAATTGTTCCAGTAATGGTAATAAAGTCTCTTTTTTCCATAACTTTCCCGTGGGATTATGGGGATTATTAATAATAATTCCTGCGGGTTTTCTGGGAAGATTTTTGAGGGTGAAAACTGGATCTAGATCTTGCCAATTAAACCCGTGAGTTTCAATCTTAGCCCCAAATCCTTGTAAGGTGCGCCAATAATCTTGAAAAGCGGGCGTGATTAGATAAGTAATGTTAAGTTCCGCTAATTGACGACCGGCCCAAGTCAATAATTCAGCCGCCCCATTGCCTGGTAAAACCCACTCAGCCGATAGATTATGCCATTGTGCCAATGCTTGACGCAATTCCTGGTAGTTGGGGTCAGGATAATGGTTAAGGCTGTTTAAAGCCTCTTGAATAGCCGTTAATGCGCTTTGAGGTGGCCCCAAAGGATTAATGCTGGCAGAAAAATCCATGATTGAGGAAGCCGGACAACCAATTTGCTTGGCTGCCCAGACTAAATTTCCACCGTGAAGGGGTCGTTTCATCCTGAGAGATTGATAATTTACTCTTTGGGGGCGACTTTATCCTTAAACAACTTTCCAGCAGAAAATGCTGGCACTTTTGTCGCGGGAATACTCATTTTTTCATTGGTTTTCGGGTTACGACCTTCCCGGGCCTTGCGATCGCGGGATTCAAAGGAACCAAAGCCCACTAAGGTCACTTTATCATCTCCTGAGACGGCTTCCATGATGGTTTCAATCGTAGCACTAATAACCGCATCGGCTTGCTTTTTAGTGACATTCGCTTTCATGGCAACTGCATCAATCAATTCGCCTTTATTCATCCGATAATCTCCTAATTTACTAAATCGTAAGATATTTGACCCGATCTCTTTGCTGAGATGATGCCCAGAAAAAGGGGGGGTTGGGTAAGCCTGTCAGAGAAACTTTCTTGGGGTAGATCGCTCAAAACCTGATAGGCTAAATATTTTACTGCATTATTCTAAGCCCAATGTGTCTCTTGTGGATCGCTGGAACCTTTAATTTATGTAGATCTTTACTCAAATTTCTAAGTTTTATGATCTTCTGAGAGGTGTTAATGATTTTTATGTACTACTATGTCTGACTACTTAGTGAGGTATTGATTATAACATTTCTCATCGTGGAAATATGATAATTTCCTGATTGTTCTCCATAATTAAGAAGCTTGATAAAGTGCCTCTAATTGAGTTCTTATCCAAAGGCTTTCTAATGAGGTTAAATTGTTGGAGGGACTAAAAGTTTGTGAAGTTTCTTCATGAAATGACTCTACTAAATCTCCAACCGTTATCATATTTTTTTTTATATTAAAAGCTTGCTTTACCACTTGAGAATCTGTATCATCAATTTCTTCATTTGTTAGATTTTGTTGCTCAATACAATCAGAAAAAGTGGGGTTTACAGAAGGAATAACATCTTTTTTATTAAGATCATTGACTTGAGTTGCAGTTAAGTCTGTACAGGAAAAATCAGCACTTTCTAAATTAGCTCCTCTCAAATTAGCTCCGGTTAGATAACTATTAGTTAAGTTAGTTTCTTGCAGGTTAGCATAAACCAAATAAGTATCGACCAAATAAGTATTAATTATCTGTGCTTTACTTAAGTTAGCTTCCCAGAGATTTGCTTTACTAAGATCAGCATTTATTAATAAAGTATAACTTAAATTTGCTTGAGAAAATACAGCTTTAAAACATATAGCAGATGTTAAATTAGCATAGCTCAAATTCGCATTTTCTAAACAAGCACCACTTAAATTGGTTTGACATAACATTGCTTCTTCTAGGTTAGCTTTGTTTAAATTAACGTGACTTAAATCTAAGTAACTCAAATCGGCATTTTGCAAATCAGGAATAATCTCTGGGTTTTGTTTACGCCACTGATTCCACTTTGTAACACTTTTGATTAAAAGTCTTAACTGTTCTTGATTCGCCATTATTAGTGTTCCTGAATTAACAAAACTTGATGTTGATATATCTCAGTATAGTTACGGAGTGGATTAAATTGCTGTGATGAAAATCTCTGTTTGCTTGTGATATTTCAAGTAGACTAAATGTTAAATTTATGCTTACTTATTCGGCTCTCCCGACATCTTGGTATAAAATGTATAATCAGATACAATACTTAAGATGGTGGGTTACTACGAATTATAAGCTTTACTTATCACCACAGGTACGGGAGAGCCAACATAAAGTGGTTAAACAAATAAAAAGCAAAAAGTATTGAGAATTCATGGTTTACTCTCCTTATTCCCCCTAATACAATTATACTTGGACTTTGCAGATGGCCCCGAAAATCCTATAGTGAGAGGTGATCCCCAGTTCAGTGATGCGGCATCGTGAAAAAAATCTCTATTCTCGGCTCTACAGGTTCTATTGGCACTCAAACCCTAGATATTGTCAATCAATACCCTGAACAATTTCAGGTGGTGGGTTTAGCGACTCGTTCTAATATCGACTTATTGGCAACCCAAATTAAGCAGTTTCGCCCGGAAATTGTGGCTATTTGTGATGAAAGTCAGTTCGGAAATCTTAAAGATGCGATCGCGCCTCTAGATTATTCTCCTATCCTTCTCGCAGGAGAGGAAGGGGTTGCTGAAGTGGCCCGTTATGGAGATGCAGAAAGTGTCGTGACGGGAATTGTAGGATGTGCGGGTTTATTGCCTACCATTGCTGCTATAGAAGCGGGCAAAGATATTGCTTTAGCTAATAAAGAAACCCTGATCGCTGGCGGCCCAGTAGTGTTGCCTTTAATTGAAAAACATGGGGTGAAATTATTACCCGCAGACTCGGAACATTCTGCCATTTTTCAATGTTTACAAGGTGTTCCTGACGGGGGGTTAAGACGAATTATTTTAACCGCATCAGGGGGTGCGTTTCGAGATTGGCCTGTTGAGCAATTAAAGTATGTTACGGTTCAAGATGCTCTCAAACATCCTAACTGGTCAATGGGTCAAAAAATCACGGTAGATTCTGCTACTTTGATGAATAAAGGGTTAGAAGTTATTGAAGCCCATTATTTATTTGGCCTGGATTACAATGATATTGATATTGTTATTCATCCTCAGAGTATTATTCATTCCTTAATTGAGTTACAAGATACCTCTGTTTTGGCTCAATTAGGTTGGCCGGATATGCGTCTTCCTTTATTATATGCTCTGTCTTGGCCTGAAAGAATTTATACGGATTGGGAATCATTAGATTTGGTTAAGGCAGGTAGTTTAACCTTTCGAGAACCAGATCATGATAAATACCCTTGTATGCAGTTAGCCTACTCAGCAGGAAGAATAGGGGGCGCAATGCCTGCGGTTTTGAATGCGGCAAATGAGCAAGCTGTAGCCTTATTTTTAGCAGAGAAAATTGCCTTTTTAGACATTCCTCGCGTTATTGAAATTACCTGCGATCGCTTTACTTCTCATAATCCTTCAACTCCTAGTTTAGAGGATATTTTAGAGGCTGATAAATGGGCCAGGAAAACCGTTTTAATGGCGACTGAGGAGTTAACAAAAAAGGTTATTCAATTCAGTTGACACTTTTCTGATTTAGACGAGAAAAACCTTCCAAGACTACACTTTGCTCTCAGTTAGCGGATTCATGTCATTTTGATGGTTTCTCTTATCCTGTTAGGATTTTTTTTAGCTTTAACTAAAGCGCAATAGTTAGATAGTTAGTATGAATAGTATGTATATTGGTACAACAGAAGCAGCATTTCGTCTTCATCTTTCTCCTCAGCGTGTGCGAAAACTTGCCATAGAAGGTCGAATTGAGGGCGCATTTAAGGAAGGTCGTCACTGGAAAATTCCCTTATTCAACGGAATGCCCAAAATAAGCTGTAAAGAGAAAGGTCCAAAAGGTCATTGGCGTAAAAGACAACAAAAGGTTATGACTTTTGTTCACGTCAATCAGACTAAACTTCGGAACAATCGCAAAAATAAGACGATGAATCCCGTGATTGCTGTGAAAAGAGGCAGCACTTCAGTTCTCTGCAATGTAGTCGAAATTCCTGGTTTTGGGCGGCTTATTTATGATCCAGAGCATCCTAAAGACTGTGGCGCAACACTTTGGTTCGAGATTGAGCCTCATATTGAATTAAAAATGAATTGTTTTGCCTAAACTGTTTTAATTGATGACAAATAATGTAGGATTACTGTGGATGATTAAGAGTTAACAAATGCCAACAAATTTAATTTTATTCATTGCCGCATTATTAGTGTCTTGGCTGGTATTTCGCTGGCTATTTACGGTTATTAAATCAAGTGCTACTACTGCCCTTACTGTCGCAGCAATTATTTTATTATTACAGTTTACCTTTGGTATTAGTCCTCAAGAATTATGGAAAGAAATCATCAATCTTCCCCAAACATTTCAGCATCTTTTTAAACGATAAAATCATTATTGAAGAAATTTTAAATCTTCAACCCAAACAAGGAAAAGCAAAAAGCTATCAAGTAAAACAAATTCGTGAACTTATTTTAAAATATAAATTAGGAGATCAAGATGAAAATTCGCTATGAATTAATTATCTACTGGAGTGAACAAGATCAAGCGTTTATTGTTGAAGTTCCAGAACTTGCAGGGTGTATGACAGAGCGAAACGTGTTTTGTTATATTTAAACTTTAAACCCTGCCCTAGTCTCATCCTTCCCGTCTCACATAATCATGACTCAAAGCTTAGAAAAATCCTTAACCACCCCAACCACCCTCATTGAATTATTACGTCTACGGGCAACCAAAACCCCAGACGGCCACGGTTATACCTTCCTTATTGACGGCAAAACAGAAACTCCTCCCCTCACCTACGGAGAATTAGATCGACAAGCAAAAGCGATCGCCACCTTACTCCAAAAATACCAAGCTAGAGGGGAACGGGCCCTATTATTGTATCCCCAAGGGTTAGAGGTGATCGCCGCCTTTTGTGGGTGTTTATATGCAGGAGTGATCGCCATTCCTGTCCCCCCACCAGAGTCAGGAAGACTTAAGCGCACTTTACCCCGTTTACGGGCTATTGTAAAAGATGCTAATGCTAAGTTTGCCCTCACCACAGAAGGCATTTTGTCCCTAGTAGAGAACGTCAAAGACGAATTTCCTGAATTTGACCAAATGAATTGGATCGACACCGCAACGGTTGATCTATCCTTAGCTGAGCATTGGCAAGATCCCCAAGTAGACAAAGATGAACTCGCTTACCTACAATACACCTCTGGTTCAACTTCTACCCCCAAAGGCGTAATGCTCTCTCACTTTAATTTAATGCACCATGCCCACTATTTACAACGGGCCTGCGGTTATGATGAAAACAGCATTACCCATACTTGGATGCCCTATTTTCATGATTATGGTTTAGTAGAAGGCATGATGGTTCCCCTCTACAACGGAACACCCTGTTATCTCATGTCTCCCTTTTCCTTTATCAAGCGTCCCATTCAATGGCTACGGAATATAACTAAATACAAAGTTACTCATTCTCAAGCCCCCAACTTTGCCTATGATCTGTGTATTCGTCGGGTTAAACCCAAAGAGATCCCCCAACTTAATTTAAGCAGTTGGCAAGCAGCAGGAAACGCCGCCGAACCCATTAACCCTAGAGTAATGTCCAATTTTGTCGAAACCTTCTCTCCTTGTGGGTTTAAATGGGAAACTTTTGCCCCTGCTTACGGGTTAGCGGAATATACTTTGTTAGTATCAAATAAACCCAAAGGAACTCATCCGGTTTTTGCTTGTTTAGAGGCGAATGCTTTAGAACAGGATAAAATTGTGGATGCTGACCCGGAACAAGAGAAAGGTATTCGGGTTTTAGCTAGTTGTGGCCAGTTGGTTTGTGAGACAAAAGTTGCCATTGTTCACCCTGATACCTTAACCCATTGTGCTACAGATGAAGTCGGCGAAATTTGGGTATCTGACCCCAGTATGGCCCAAGGTTATTGGCAACGCCAAGAGGACACAGAAAATACCTTTGGGGCTTATATTAAAGATACTCAAGAAGGGCCTTTTTTAAGAACAGGGGATTTAGGGTTTCTCAAAGATGGGGAACTCTATATTACGGGACGGATGAAAGATTTAATTATTATCCGAGGAACCAATCATTATCCCCAAGATCTTGAATGGACAGTGCAACATCTTGATCCAGTTTTTCGCTCAGATTATGGGGCCGCTTTTTCCATTGAAAATGATGGAGAAGAAAATTTAGTGATCGTCCAAGAAATTGAACGGCGTACAGGTGATTTAGATACAGAAAAATTATTAGGAGATATTCGTCAAGAAATTGCTGAAGAACATGAAATCCAAACTTATGCTATTGTTTTAGCTAAATCTGGTACTGTGTTAAAAACAGCAAGTGGTAAAATTCAGCGTCGCGCTTGTCGTCAAAACTTCTTAAATGGAACTATGAATATAATGGCCGTTTGGAGTGAAAATCCTGATGTTATCAGTCGGTTTTCTGTAACAAATGAAGAATGATTTGAGTTAAACTGTAGGGGCAAAATTCCTGTGGTTGCCCCTAACAATTATTGATCTTGTATCGGTGAGAGGACTTACATTATAATGAATAAAACAATTAGCTTAATTATTGTATGCAGCTTATTATTATTAGGCTGTTCCCCTTCAACAGAAGCCAAGTTAAAAGAAAATTCTTCTCCAATTATTGCCCAAGAAAATGGTCAATTATTACCAATTGAAGCGACGGTAAAAATGGGAGAACAAGTCATAGAATTAGAAGTTGCTAAAACACCAGAACAACAACAAATTGGCTTAATGTATCGTAAATCTATTGAGAAAAATAGAGGCATGATCTTTCTATTTGACGAACTTAGACCCGTGCGTTTTTGGATGAAAAATGTTACAATTCCTTTAGATATGATTTTCCTAGCTAATGGTAAAGTAAAAGCCATTATCTCGGAAGTTCCCCCCTGTAACAGTGATCCCTGTCCAACTTATGGCCCTGACAGTTTGGTTAACCAAGTAATTGAACTAGGGGGAGGAGAAGCTAAAAAATTAGGGATCAAGGAAGAAGATAAACTTGATATTAAGTTTTTGGAAAATTCTCCATAGATCTAGTAGAATCATACAATGAAAAATTTGATAAGTTTAACTGACTTAAAGTTTTACAAACTTAAACTAATTTTTTGAATCATTGACGACAATATCCTTTATAGTGTATGGAAAGGAACTCCTCAGAGTAAAGTGAGTGACTCGCCAATCTTGACGGGTTGAGTGAGAAAAGAAACGGGAGATCAAGATCAATCTTATGATCCTGGTTGATCTTATCTGAGCAGTCTTTTACTTAATTTAGTGGTGTGAGGGTTAAGTAAGCGACTCTGATTTAAGTCAGAAGTTGTTTTCTGTTATCCTATGAAAGCTTAAAATTAGACATCTTTAAAAGGGTGGCAAACCCCATCAGAAAGATGTATCTTGAGTGATCGTGGATATTTTACCCTAAATTTGTTATCCTCCTATACGGAAAACGTCCCCAAAACGATGAAGTAAATTGTTAGTTTCGAGTGATGACTCTGAAATCAAATCAACTTCTTTTGGGAAGAAAACATCCCCCAAAATCAACCCTAAAGTGAAGATAATTATGTCAAGCACCACTTATACAAAGTTTTTACGCTTTTTACGCGAAGAATTAGCCTTGTCTGCTGATTCAATTGCGATCGCACAACGATCAGTTGAACAAACCCAAGGGCCTTTACCCATGTTACTCTGGCAATATGGGTTAATTAATTTACATGAACTAGATCGGATTTATGATTGGTTAGAGGAAGCGTAACATTGATCTTGAATTAGGAGTAAGTCATTGATGATTAAGCAATCAATAAACAAGCATTTTTCTCCCCAAGTTCATTACCAAAAAATCAAGAAATTAACTAAAATATCTCTTAAAGAAGCGGGAATATAAACTAACCCGCTTTTTTAGTGTTTAACTGGAACATATAGCAGAAGTCAGAAATCAGAAGTAAAATATACTTCGACTACTATAAATTCAATGAGCAAAAAATTAGTATTATTCGATCATGATGGGGCCATTGATGATATTTTGGCTACCATGTTATTGATGACTATGCCCCATATACAACCATTAGGAGTCATTGTCACCCCTGCTGATTGCTATATTAATGCTGCCCTTAGTGTCACCCGAAAACTGCTAGATTTCATGGGATGTCATCAGATTCCCGTAGCAGAAAGTACGGTCAGAGGAATCAACCCCTTTCCCGCCTTGTATCGCCGAGATTCCCTGATTATGGATAACTTTCCTATCTTAAATCAACAAGATACCCTCAAAACCCCCCTTGTTCCTGAAAGCGGACAAGAATTCATGGTTAACACCTTACAAAATGCAGCAGAACCCGTTACTTTAATGGTAACAGGGCCCTTAACCACTGTTGCCACTGCCTTAGAGATGAATCCTGAGATTGAGGCAAAAATTAAAGAAATTGTCTGGATGGGCGGTGCATTAAACGTTTTAGGCAATGTAGAAAGAGAATTTGCCCCCGAACAGGATGGCACAGCAGAATGGAATGCTTACTGGGATGCGATCGCCGTTGACAGGGTTTGGCAGACCCAAATCCCCTTAATTTTATGTACCCTAGATATTACCAATACTGTCCCTGTTACCTCTGAATTTATCCGTAAATTAGCCAAACAACGCCATTATCCTTTATCTGATTTAGCTGGCCTCTGTTACGCTTTAGCCATTCCACAAGACTACTATTGTTGGGATGTCCTAGCTACCGCTTATTTACATCGTCCAGAGCTTTTTTCTGTCAAATCATGGGAAACGGAAGTTATTACGACAGGAAGCAGTCAGGGACGAATTAAAATTGTTGACAGTGGCCGCCAGATTTTGGCCATGGATACCGTTGATAAAGAAGCTTTTCATCACTATTTATTACAACAGTGGGGAAGTTTGAACGACGGGGAAATCGTCTAAACTCAAGTTTTATGATATACTCGGAAAAATTTTGTTTGGAGCAAAAACCTGTATAAATTCAAACATTTACATGAACAACTTTTATACATTTATCAAGGGAGATAAATAATGAAATTGTCTGTTGTTATACCCTGTTTTAATGAAATCGGAACCATCACACAAGTTGTTGAAGCCGTCAAAGCTTCTCCTGTTAAAAATTGCGAAATTATTATCGTTGATGACTGCTCAACTGATGGCACAAGGAAACTGCTACAATCTCAAATAGAATCTCAGGTAAATCAAGTTATCTATCATCATAAGAATAAAGGAAAAGGGGCAGCATTAAGGACTGGATTTGCGGCAGCAACTGGAGAAATTGTGATCGTCCAGGATGCTGATTTAGAATACGATCCTCAAGAATATTCTCTCATGATAGAACCTATTCTTAATGGAAAAGCAGATGTAGTGTTTGGTTCTCGTTTTCAAGGTGCTAGACCTCACAGAGTTGTTTATTATTGGCATAGAGTGGGTAATACAATTTTAACCACATTGTCTAATATGTTCACTAATATTAACCTTACTGATATGGAAACTTGTTATAAAGCTTTCCGACGGGAAATAATTCAATCAATCAAAATTCAAGAAAATAGATTTGGCTTTGAACCTGAAATTACGGCAAAAGTCGCTAAAATGGATTGTCGTATTTATGAGGTCGGTATTTCTTACTATGGTCGTACTTATAAGGAAGGGAAAAAGATCGGTTGGAAAGATGGAATCAGGGCTATTTATTGTATTATAAAGTACAATCTATTTGCCTAATGTTAGCTAAGTTTTTTAATGATACTAGGATAAATGCCAAAATTATAATAAGCTAGAAGCGAAAGGAATTATTAATATTTAGGCTTATGAAAATTCGTGCGATCGCCTTGATCTTTGGTTGTTTCCTTTGGTTATTTAGCCAACCGGCCTTGGCCTTGACCAATATTCAGCTATTAGATCTCTCTTATAGAGATTGTCCCCCAGAATTGGCACAAGGTATGGTCACCAGTGGGGGATCAAGTTTACCAGCCGATTGTTACATTATTACAGGGAAAGCCAAAAATACTTCTGGCAAAACTGTCTATGATGCTGATGTGTTTGGCCGCATTAATGATGCCAATAACGAACCCATTTTACAAAACCGCAGTCGTGTCGGTTCCATTGCTGAAGTGCCACCAGGGGTCAGTGAGTTTGAACTGAGAATTACCGTTCCCTCCGATCAACCGACCCCCTTGAAATTGAAGCAATTTAAGGCTTCTGGGTTTACAACCAAGGTAAACCCTATTTTTTGACCTGATTAAAACCCCCTCATCATTTAGGGGACGCTGCGTAGCATTTGGGATATGATTTGCAGTAAGAAAATAGCCACGATAGGGGAAATATCCAAACCCCCTAAAGGCGGGATAAAAGAGCGGAAAATATTAAGATAAGGGTCGGTGATAGGACTTAAAAAGGACATAATACCAGAGGCCCACTCAGCAGTTTGAAACCAAGAGAGCAAAATACGGACAAAGATCAGTAGTAAATAGATTTGGAGAAAGCTCTTTAAAGTTTCAACAATAAGTACGGTAGCATCCATGAGTTAACAATCTTCCTGATTAATGATGGTGTTACCCATCGATCTTATATCAAAACTGATGATACCGTTTTTGCCGACCCGTAAAACCACAGAACCCTTACCGTCTTCTCCCTGGAAATTCAGTGATTTTGCTCACAACTTTCTTTAAGCATAAGAGGGATGATAGAAGCAAGGGGATGTTACTTTTCTTTAACTTTTTTTCTGTGCAGTCCCTTTGACGATTGGTTATGATGACGATGTTAGCTTCATCAGTCAGTTAGAAACATAAGGAAGTCTCTCGAATTTCCCTAACACAAGGAAAGTTCAAGGACTTCGCGGAATACCTGAGAACAAGCAGTTTTATGTTTAGACTCCCTAACCTAACTCCACTGACTCAGTGAATTTGTTGAGGAATCATTGACCAATCCGATGTAGTGATCTGACGTGACAACCTTAACTTAGTTGAAAGGAAGAAAATTTATGAGTGTTACCGATTATACCATACAAAACTTTATTTTGAGTAGTGGGACAAATACCCAATTTCCTTACTCATTTTCTGCTGCTAAATGGCTAAAATGGCCCTTTTCTCAAAGTATACAACGGATTCGCGCTTGGTTGGCTGAACAAGAAATCAGCGATCGCGCTTTTGCTCATCGTCTCTGTCGTTTAATTCCGTCTCAATGTCCCTTTGAACGGGAAATTAAGTTCTTTGGCTATGTATTGGTGAGTATTCCTCCCCTATGCAAGCTAAATCCCCTCTATGATGACTTAATGATGTTACGTTTCCGCGCTCTTTGTTATCTCGCTGATGAGTGGAACGAAGATATTAGCCCCTATTGTTAAGTTAAAAAAACAATACCTATGTACCAAAACGGGAAAAAATAGTGTAATATAGCAATGTTACCTATGATTGAGAGCAACAATTGCAATGGCGATTATACCTCTAAAAGCCTGGTATTTAGGAGAATACGAACCGTTACGGGAAGTAGTGAAGCGTCCCCCTGATTTACGGTTAAGTCGGAATAGTTTGCTAAAATCTGCTTTAAGAGCCGATTTTTTGGATGATAAACGGATAATTGAAGAATCCGAATGGTTTCAACGCTATTTAGTAACAGAAAGGCGGGGCCGAGATTGAAAACGAAGCTCGTTGTGTTAATATTTTAATATCTCGACAAGGCGAGAAACATAGCGATAACCAAGCTAGATTCATAATCATTTTTTTTGATTAACCTTGTATTTTACCTTCGGGACGAGGGAGTAGCTTATCGCCTTGGCTTAAGACTCGCTATTGCTTGCAATGGAAAGCTGCTGATTGGGTAAGAAGCCTACGCTGTACGCTTGCGCGACTCGTCGGGACAGTTCACAAGGGGAAGCCGTCGAATTTTATATAGAAGGCAGTGGCGGTTATATTATTGCTAATTTAGATTTAGTGTCTCAGGAAATGTACCTGAGTAAACAAGGGATTACAGCGACTTTAGAACCGATTTAGAAGCTTTATTGCAAAGCTTCTAATTATCCCCCTAGTCACCGATAATAGTAAAGAAGATCGGAGGAATTACTAATTATGCCTAGAAAAGCTGATGAATACGCGGTTTATTTGTTCTTGTCCAGTGGCCACCGCGAGGAAGTACGGTTTAGCCAAATTCAAGAGTTTCAGAAGTGGTATAGCGGGGAATTAGTGCCTAAATTTGATTCTGAGGAATTTATCAATGTTCCTATCAAAAATATTCAGGGAGAATATATGGTTGTTCGTCCTGCAAGTATTATGGCCATTCGGGTTGAACCCGTATTTTTTGGGAGTGTAGAACGAGACTAATCGCACATTTATAAGCTACTTTGTTAAATGTACAATAAAAAAGTTTGTAGTCAGGGCTTCAGCCATTAATTCTTTTAGGTTTCCACAAAGTGCTTACTACAAACCCTCGTTTATTTTTGACTACCTATTGACCATAAGTAAAAATAGTGAGCAAGATTATTGATATATGAATAAAGCGATCGCAATATTATCTATCGGACTCGGATTAATCTTTTGTACCCCACAAATTATCAGAGCAGAAGAACCGCCATTAAGTCAAGTTAAATTAACAGAAATCAATACTATTTGGGGAGAAGATGAACAACTTTGGGGAACGGTAGAAAACCCAGGAGATAAATGGGCATTAATTCGAGCAATTAGTTATAGTTTACGTTATTTAGATACCCCAAAAGCGGCTGAAGTTTATAATAATTATCCCATTCCTGGTATTACCCGTGATCGTGTGCGTCGTTCTTTAATCAGGTTTAAGGAATTATTAAAAACCGCTAAAACTCCCGAAGAATTGCAAACAGCAGTACAAAAAGAGTTTATTTTATATCAATCTCAAGGCAATGATAATCAGGGAAATGTACATTTTACAGGCTATTTTGAACCTGTTTATACTGCTAGTCGTCAGCGTACCCAAGAATATATTTATCCTCTTTATCGTCAACCAAAAAACTTTGAAAGTTTGGCAAAACCTCACCCAACTCGTTTAGAATTAGAAGGAAAAGATGGCTTGGGAAATAGTAGTATTATTAAAGGGAATGAATTAGTTTGGATGCGCGATCGCTTAGAAGCTTATTTAGTTCATGTTCAAGGTTCAGCAAAACTTAAATTAATCGATGGTAAAACTATCAGTATTGGTTACGATGGAAGTACAGATTATCCTTATGTTAGCATTGGGAAAGAGTTAGTAAATGATGGAATTTTTGCCTTAGATAAACTAACTTTACCAGTTTTAATTGACTATTTAACAAAAAATCCGCAACAATTAAGTAACTATTTGCCTCGTAATAATCGTTTTGTTTTCTTTCGGGAAACTAATGGCGCACCCCCTCAAGGAAGTATCGGGGTTCCTGTTACTGCGGAACGTTCTATTGCTACTGATAAATCAATTATGCCCCCTGGTGCGTTAGCATTAATAAAAACCCAAATTCCCTATACAACTAAAACAGGAGAAATGGAAACTAAATTAGTGAGTCGTTATGTGTTAGATCAAGATACAGGAAGTGCTATTAAAGGGCCAGGAAGGGTTGATATTTTTATGGGAACAGGAAAAACAGCAGGCGATCGCGCTGGTTTAATTAGTAATACAGGGCAACTGTATTATTTATTATTGAAAAATTGATGACTATTTGCTTTCGCAAGATAAAATAAATCAAGAAAAATATAGCAGGATTTTTGAGAAATGACAACACAACGCTGGACTGATGAAATGATTGATGGGTTAGCCTCTAGTATGGGTGAAATGAAAGAGAGTATTACAGAAATGAGAGAAAGTATTACTGAAATACGAGATAGCGTGGATGGTTTGAGAGTAACAGCACAAGCTTTGTTGCAAGTTGCGGCTCAAAATCAACGCAGGATGGATATGTTTGACGAAGAAATAGAATTAGTAAAGCGACGACAAGCTGAAAATGATGAGAGGTTTAATATTTTGCTTGAAGAAGTACGCTATTTGATTCGAGGAAATCAAAATAATTAGTTCGATAATGTTCTCATTAATTCACGAAAAATTAATCTAAAAGTATTGAATGTTTTTGATGATTACTAACACCATGTTTCAGTTAAAAGCACCTTTTAAACCTGCAGGAGATCAACCCCAAGCAATTTCTCAATTAACGGCATCTTTACAAGCAAAAAACCGCTTTCAAACCCTATTAGGAGCAACGGGAACAGGGAAAACCTTTTCTATTGCTGCTGTGATTGAAAAAATCGGCAAACCTACCTTAGTATTGGCACATAATAAAACATTAGCGGCTCAATTATGTAATGAATTAAGACAATTTTTTCCAGATAATACGGTTGAGTATTTTATTAGTTATTATGATTATTATCAACCAGAAGCTTACATTGCTGTCAGTGATACTTATATTGAAAAGACTGCCTCTATTAACGATGAAATTGATATGTTAAGGCATTCAGCAACTAGGTCATTATTTGAGCGCAAAGATGTGATTGTAGTTGCTTCTATTAGTTGTATTTATGGTTTAGGAATGCCCGCCGAATATTTAAAAGCATCTGTCCCTTTAGAAGTAGGGAAAGAAGTTAATCAACGTCAACTTTTAAGAGACTTAGTTACTATCCAATACTCTCGCAATGATCTGGAATTACAAAGGGGAAGATTTCGAGTAAAAGGAGATGTTTTAGAAATTGTTCCAGCTTATGAAGATAGAGTCATTCGAGTTGAATTTTTTGGGGATGAAATTGATGCCATTCGTTATTTAGATCCAGTCACAGGAGAGATTTTAAATAGTCTAAAAAACATGAATATTTATCCTGCAAGACATTTTGTTACTCCTGATGAACAAATAGAATCAGCTTGTGAAGCGATTGAATCAGAATTAAAACAACAAATTTTATTGTTAGAAAAAGCAGGTAAACTATTAGAAGCACAACGAATTAATCAACGCACTCGTTATGATTTAGAACTATTAAAAGAAGTCGGTTATTGTAACGGAGTTGAAAATTATTCTCGTCATTTAGCAGGAAGAAAAGCAGGATCACCACCAGAATGTTTAATTGATTATTTTCCTAAAGATTGGTTATTAGTGGTTGATGAATCTCATGTTACTGTCCCTCAAATTAGGGGGATGTATAATGGAGATCAAGCAAGAAAAAAAGTATTAATTGATCATGGTTTTCGTTTGCCAAGTGCGGCTGATAATCGACCTTTAAAAGCTGAAGAATTTTGGGATAAAGTAAATCAATGTATCTTCGTTTCTGCGACTCCTGGAAACTGGGAAATTGAACAATCTGAAGATAGAGTTATTGAACAAATTATCAGACCGACAGGAGTATTAGATCCTGAAATTTTTGTGAGGCCAACAGAAGGACAGGTTGATGATTTATTAGGGGAAATTAAACAACGAGTTAAGCTTCAAGAAAGAGTGTTAATTACCACTTTAACTAAGCGCATGGCTGAAGATTTAACGGAATACTTTCAAGAAAGAGATGTTAAGGTACAATATTTACATTCTGAAATTAAATCTATCGAACGCATTGAAATTTTACAAGCCTTAAGAAATGGAGAATTTGATGTATTAATTGGAGTCAATTTATTAAGAGAAGGATTAGACTTACCCGAAGTGTCTTTAGTCGCTATTTTAGATGCAGATAAAGAAGGTTTTTTAAGAGGAGAAAAAGCCTTAATTCAAACTATTGGACGTGCTGCACGTCATATTAATGGACAAGCTATTTTATATGGAGATAATTTAACAGATAGTATGATTAAAGCTATTGAAGAAACTGAAAGAAGGCGAGGTATTCAAATGGCACATAATAAGCTAAATAATATTACACCACAGTCAATTATTAAGCGTTATAGCAATTCAATTTTATCCTTTTTAGACATTTCTCGTCGTTTAAACTCTCAGCAGTTAGAAGAAGTTTATACCCAAGCTGATGATTTACCCTTAGATAAAATCCCAGAATTAATCCAACAATTAGAAACACAAATGCAAGAAGCTGCTAAGAATTTAGAGTTTGAAGAAGCAGCAAAATATAGAGACAAAATCAAACATCTGAGAGATAAAATATTAGGTCATAAATAAGCGATTATACATAGTAGATTTAATATTTAATTTAATACGGTATATTATTGCTCCATAATGTTGACTGAACAATCAAGTGTACAACATCAAATAGTTTACACATTAAAATTGACATTAATAGAGAAAATTTATGATATTTATCTAAATTGAATTTAGTTAATGATTCCGCGTACCTAAATCTACACCAAATTTTTGTATCAATCTTTGATTAAGGTTATATTTCTTAAACAAACTCTCTGTAAAATTGCTGAAACTGAAAAAATAGTCAGAATTTTTCCGTGTTTTTCCTAGTAGCGATAACAGCCATCACAATGACACAATGAGATTAATCACACAGAAATTATTTTTTAAGTTCCAGTAACAAGAATACTCATTAGTTACCTAATTTAATAAATCATAAACAGTGTGAGATTACTTTTTCGTGACGTTTTCACTTCATTAACAATATCAGGAGATTTCCATAATGACAGCTGTACAAACTCTAATACAACAGAATTTACAATCTGTGCTAAGTTTTGACGGACAAGATGATTATATTGATCTCGCTAAAAAGCCAGTTTTTAATATTAGTAAAGACTTAACACTTTCTGCTTGGATTAATGTTAATAGCAACAGGGAATGGGCAGGAATTATTTCCAAGATTTTTGATACAGGTTCTACTGAAAGTGGTTATGGTATCCTTCTTGATGGCAAAAGTGGTGTATATTTCGGTTTAAAAGTCCCATCAAAAGGGATTCAATATCTTAGCAGTGGTGCTAATACCGTGAAACTAAATCAGTGGCATCATATTGCTTGCACCTATGATGGTCAAACCATGAAAATTTATATTGATGGTATTGAAAAAGCATCCCAAAATCTTCCTGATTCTAAAATTGATTATGAACCTGAAAACAACTTATATATTGGGATGTATAAGGATGACAATGAAGCCTATTATTACACAGGTAAAATAGCCGAAGTTTGTGTTTGGGATAAAGTTTGTACCCCTGAAGAAATCAAACAAAATATGAACCATCGTTTAACTGGCCAAGAAGCTGGTTTAATCGGTTATTGGCCTTTAAATGGGAATGGTTCTGATCAAACTGCTAATAATAATAGCGGAGCAATTAATGGAACAAATTGGACACAAGAAAACTTAGACTTTCTCCAACCTCTTACAGCTAATGTAGAGATCGCAGAAATTGTCTACAAAGGCAATGTAAAACGGACTCAATCTGATGAATATATTGAGATTCGTAATAGTGGTAATGGTGCTGCTGACTTATCAAATTGGAAAGTTACCTCATCAGGAAAAAGTCAAATATTTGCCTTTCCAGAAGGAACTTCTTTAGCCGCAGGTCAAATTATTCGAGTTTATACTAACGAAGTTCATCAAGAATCAGGTGGTTTTAGTTTCGGCAGTAAAACGGCTATTTGGAACGATAAAGGTGACATCGGTAAAGTCTTAGATGCTGAAGGAAATGAAGTATCTAGTTTTAGTTACGGTGATCAAGGTCAAAAAGCCGAATCTATTGATAGTATTAAAGCAGAATTAGGCATTTCTGGGTTAAAAGTCAACATCAGTGAAAGCGATATTAATCAGTTAATGACACCTCAAATTAAAGTCAGCTTTTTAGATGCCTTCCGCAGTGCCATGAAAAGCTTTATGGAAGATGGAAACCTGGGAGAAAGTCCTCGGAATATTCTTCAAGAATTACCTGGAGAATATGGCTTATCCGATAACCATAATGCCCAAGAAATGAATGAGAAAATGAAAGAATTACTCAATGATTGTGGCATTAAATTAATCACCGATGCAGAAGATCCTGCGGATGAATGGGCGGGTAAAGTTATGTGTGATGAAACAGGAGAAACTTATGGAACTAATAGCTATTGGATCTTTAAATTATCTCCCTCTCAATTTACTGATCTTAACTATGCTGTGGTTGATAAAGCAGGAGTTAAACCTACCATTAACTGGGGTTTTAGCTAACTTTTAAATTGCATTTAATAACCTGATTTCTCAGTAGTTAATCCAGACTAACTGAGATTTTTTTTGATGAAAGTCACATGAGACAATTGAGAGGCTTAACAGTTTACTAGGAAATTTTTCTTAATTACTGTATAATCTCATTGCCATTCATCTTAGTTTTATTATTCATGGATAACGCCTTATTAGTTCAACTCATTGGCATTAGCGGTTATATTATTTATGTCGCAACCTCAGCCGGGGTTTACGGTATTTTTGCCCTGGGGTTAAACTTGCAATGGGGTTTCACAGGACTCATTAACTTTGGCGTGGTTGCTTTCATGACCTTGGGAGCCTATACTACTGTTTTATTGACCCTCAAAGGTGTTCCCTTCATCCTTGCTATCTTAGCTGGCGCAATTTTAGCAGCAGTGCTAGGGTTATTAATTGGACTCTCTACCTTACGCTTGAGAGAAGATTATCTTGCCATTGTTACGATTGGGGTATCAGAATTAGTTCGTTTAATTGCCTTAAATGAAGAATGGTTGACTAAAGGTGCATTAGGATTAAGACAATATCCCCTTCCCTTAAATATTGAACCGAGTTTACCCCTTAAATTAAGTCTCATTGCTATCTTAACTCTCTTAGGAATTTATGCAGAATGGACACTCTATAAAAGTCTTGCTTATCAATGGAAACAAAATAAGGAAATTCAAGGTAAAAGTTATCAACCGAGAAAACCTATTACTTTAGTTATTTGGGGAATTATTGCCACTGCTTTAATCTTATTAGTGTATGTTACAGGCATAACTGCCCTTTCTTATTACACTTATAAAGCCGGATTAATGGTGTTAGTTTTGTCTGTATTAGCGATCACCTATAGTGGCTTAGAATTTTTAGTTAATTCCCCTTGGGGACGCATTCTTAAAGCAATTCGAGAAGATGAAGAAATTCCCAAAGCTCTAGGGAAAAATATTTTATGGTATAAGTTACAATCTTTTATGTTAGGCGGTGCGATCGCAGGTATTGCCGGGGCTTTCTTTGCTTGGCAATTAACGGCAATTTATCCCGATAAATTCGATCCCTTGATTACCTTTAATACTTGGATTATTGTTGTTTTAGGCGGTTCAGGTAGCAATGCAGGAACAATTTTAGGAGCAGTTATTTTTTGGGCTTATGATTCCTTAACCCGTTTTATTTTACCTCAACTTGGTATTTTAAGCCCCAGTCAAGCTGGTTATTTTCGGATTATGGTCATTGGCTTAATTTTGATGATATTAATGGTTTGGCGACCTCAAGGAATTTTAGGTAAAAAAGAAGAATTAACCCTCGGTCGTTAAGTTCAAACATAAAGACAAATGCTTTTGCGAACCGTAGACCCAACAGAACCAGCTATCAGACGGCTAGTTGAAAAGTTAGACGAATACCGAAAATCCCTGTATCCGCTTAAATTAACTCTCATAGTGCCTCCCGAAAAGCTTAAATCGCCTCAAATCATCTTTCTCGCCGCCTATGAAAACCAACAACTGCTAGGTTGTGGAGGCATAGACTTCACTGACCCAGATTATGCTGAAATCAGGAAAATGTATGTAGAACCTGCTGCAAGACGCAAGGGAGTAGCCTCTTTACTCCTAAACGCCCTTGAACAACAGGCCCGACAACGCCAATATCATCTTATCTGTCTTGAAACGGGCAAATTCCAAGAACCTGCCATGGAACTATACCAGAAACACGGATATCAGCCCAGCAAAGCCTTTGGTTCCTATCAAGAAAATCCCTACAGCCGCTACTATTCCAAGACCATAGCGTTATAATTAAAGCAAGAGCCTTGTATCATAAGGCATCATAAACTTATGGATAATGAAATCCTTAAAGCTCTAGACCAGGCTGAAGTGCGATTTGTTCGCATCCTCTGGTGTGATAACGCCAATGTTATCCGAGCCAAAGCAATACATAATAAAAGACTATCCGCCCATTTCACTCACGGAGTCGGTATTACCGCCGCTCAGCAAGCCCTTCCCGTGATGTATGATGTCCCGGCAGCAGGAAGTGGACTCGGCCCAGTGGGAGAGGTTTGCTTAGTACCTGACTGGGATACCTTAACCTTGTTGCCCTATGCCAAGACCCACGCTAGAGTGATGGGTGATATGGTGGTCAATGGCAAGCCTTGGGCCTGTTGTCCCCGCCACTTTCTTAAGCGGGCGATCGCTGCTGCTGAGGTGGAAGGGCTAGAAATCAGGGCCGCCTTTGAGAATGAATTTTACCTGGTGCAAGCCTCAGCCGAGGGCATTGTTCCTACTGATGACACCGTTTTTGCCTCCACCCTGTCCATGGATTTACAGCAAGCTGTCATAGATGACATTGCTGATGCTCTACTGGCCCAAGGAGTGACGGTAGAACTGTATCATCCCGAATCAGGTTGGGGACAACAGGAAATTTCTGTCCTCTATAGTAACGCTCTCAGGGCAGCCGATCAACAGATCATCTTTCGGGAGACGGTGAAAGCGATCGCCAGATTTCACGATCTCAAAGCTTCATTTTTACCGAAAATCTGGCCTAACCAGGCAGGAAGTGGCTGTCATATCCATCTCAGTCTCTGGCAAGATGGCAAAAACCTTCTACCCCATGTTAAGGGTAACGGACAGCTTGCACCCATCGCTGAACACTTTATTGCTGGAATGCTGCACCATTTACCCGCCTTGATGGCCTTGACAACCCCTATTCCCAACTCCTACCGACGCTTACAACCGAGTTGTTGGAGTGGTGCTTTTCGCTGTTGGGGGTTTGACAACCGAGAGGCTGCCATCAGAGTACCGACGAATCCAGAACCGCCTAGTCCGACTCATTTGGAACTAAAAACTGTCGATGCTTCAGCTAATCCCTATCTGGCTTTAGGCGCAGTTATGGCAGCCGGATTAGATGGCATTCGTCGTCGTCTTGATCTGGTTCACCCTGTTGCCCTAGACCCCTGTACATTGAAGGAATCAGAGCGTCAGAACCAAGGAATTGAAAGGCTGCCAACAAATTTAGGAGACTCCCTTGAACATCTAAAGCAAGACGAGCTACTATTAACTGCTCTGGGGCCAGATTTGGCTAAGTCTTTCCTCGCTGTGCGTCAAGCGGAATGGGAGGCCATGAAAGATTGGGATTTAGATGCAGAAGTTAAGCTACTTCTTGAACGTTATTAGTAAATATCTCTCTTTAAGGACTAATCGTAATGGTAAAAAATATCCCATCATCCTGCAAAGAATTTCCCCCTTGAAACAGTTCTTTTCCTAAACGGTTTGCCCAGTCAATACGAGCATTAAAAAGACTACCATATTGTAATTGTAAACCGACCCCAACAGACGCTAATTCATTAATTTGCGGATCAGGCGTATTTCCACTATTCCAACCTTGACCATAATTGAAAAAAGGAATAATTTGCACCAAAACCTTATCTTTAGTAATACGATAAATCGGTAAACGTACTTCCATTCCTGCAAAAATTCCATTGTCGGTTAATAAAGAATTCTGTCGATACCCTTCTACATTCCCTAAACCCCCTAAAGAAAATTGCTCTAAAGATATAATAGGACGATCAGAAATTTGGAAATCACTTCTGATTAAAAATAAAGTATCAGGTGCCAATAATCTAACCCATTGTGCTTGACCTCTCCATAAAAAATAGTTACTATAAGGAGACTCAGAATTAACCTCAATATCAAAGGGTTTCGTTGTCCCTAATGCTTCAATTCCCCAGTCAAATTCTGACCGTGCAGACAACACTTGTTGATCGCTTCTTCCTACCCATTCCTGAGCAAATCTGACGGTTGAAATATTGGTTCTTCCATTATTATCTGAACCCCTCCCAGGAAAAGGAAGCCCCTGTAAATAAAGAGTTTTACTTTGTTGATGATCGAGATCTAACTCTAAAGTAAACTGTTGATTAGGGGTTTCTATAATCGGTTGTCGAAATTTGAAAGAATACTTTTGATAATCAGAATTAATCTCTAAAATATCTAAGGGTTGCTCAATAATTTCCCCCGTTAAATTTCTAAACCCTACTTGAACTGTACCATTATAAACATTGACAGGAACTTGATAAGTCACCTCAACATCATCACTGCCATCCGTATTAAAATATGTTAGCTCAACTTTATCCCCATTACCAGTTAAATTCTTCTCTGATAGATTAAAACCTCGACGAATTTCTCCAACTTGGGGGTTACGTCCATCATCAATAATAGCTGTCGGAAAAAAAGAACGGGCCGTGACTACATTAACAATTAAAAGATTATTACCGGGACGGGGACTCGCCGTTAATTCTGCGGAAATTTTCTCAATGATTGGATTTAATTGTAAGAGTTGTAAACCTTCCACTAAACGGTTAATATTTAAGGGAGTTTCTCCCGCTAAGGCCAAGCGATCACGGACATAATTTGGGTTTAGTTTTCCCTCAACTGTTACCTTAATATCTTCTAATTTTCCCTCAACAATATTAATTGTAACGATTCCATTTTCAATGGTTTGGGGAGGAATATAAGACCCAGAAGTGACATAACCATTATCAACATAAAGTTTAGTAATTGCCGATCTCGCTTGTAATAATTCGGCAAAAGTAACGGGACGACCCGTAAATTGCTGAGTCGCCTGAGCTAATTCTTCTGTACTAAAAGCCGTATTTCCCTGAAACTGAAACTGCTTAACTATAATGGTTCCTGGTATATTAGCAGGAAATTCTTCCACAGCATTCGGATTAAAGGAAGGGATTTTTAGAGGAGTTTCTGGTAAAGGGACAGGTTGGGTAGGGGTTAATTCCGGCAAAGAGGGGGGACGAATAGGGTTTCCTTCAAAGGGCTGTGCCTGAAGTTTACCGCCATTCAAACCACTAAGCCATAGAATACCAGCAAAAATAATCAACAGGTTAGGGAGACGGAGACTGGTTAGTCGTTGACAAATCATAGCAACTGGCTGGCATAAAACCGGAACTGTGAGGAGTCACAGCGGATGCTTGGGCCGTCAGCACTACTTTACCATCAGCATCGGTGATCCATCCTTGTGCTTCCACGATGGGAGGCCTGTGTGTTTCCCTCTGGTTAAGAGGTAGGGGGGAGGATGAATGATTTTCGTTGCCTTCTGATGAAGGCCTTGGATTAGACAAATTAGTATTAGGATAACCTAATTCAGTTAATCCTGTCTGAGTATTTACACCTTGATGGGGGTTTGGGTATAAACCCCCGCGTCCCGTAATGGTAAATTCCCCTTTAGAAAATGCCCCACCGGGACTACAAGCATCAATAATCAGGTTTTTGGCATCCACCACATCAGCAGGAAGTTTAACTAAGCTTCTTTGGGGGTCAACATCAGGACGGTTAATGGCCACAGTCCCTAATTGACCAAACTGGGAACTAGCAGTAATGTCACTCAGGGGAGTCAGTCTTGCTCTTTCTTCAATGCCAAAAACTCCCGAAGTCGTAATATTAATATTACCTCCTTGCCCCAGAAAAGCATTGGCAAAAATATCACTATTTTCAGCAGGAACGGCAATAATAAATTTAGCGTTAATATCAATATTACCCCCGTTACCTGTTCCTCCTTGGGTTCCTGCGGTGGTAGAAATTTGGCTATCATGTCTGAGGATTAATAATTGATTGACATCAAGGGCAATGTTTCCCCCTTCTCCTGATGCCGTTTCCGCAGTTAGGCGGCTATCATTATCTAATAAGATATTTTGCGCCTTAATATTAATATTACCCGCATTTCCTAAACCAAAACTGCTGACAGTCACTTCTGAATCATTGTTGACCGTTAGATTATCGGTAATAATGTTTAAACTCCCTGCATTAGCTGAGGTATTATCAACCTCTAATAATTCTGGTGCAATGCCCAATCTTACTAATTCTTGGACATTTTCCGGCGTTAAGGGTTGACTGGTAGCAGTGAGTTGACTGTTATTGTCTACAAAAATAGACCAGGCATTGAGGGTTAAATTACCCCCTTGACCCAAACCAATACTTCTAACCGCTACTCGTGAGTTATTATTAACCGTTAATTTGTCCGTTTTAATGGTTAAATTTCCTGCATTCCCTGTCCCTTGGGAAGATGCTGTTACAACGCCTTCATCTACAAGAATTGTATTGGCTTGAATATTTATATTTCCTGCCGTTCCTTCCCCCAAACTTGCTGCAGAAATAACGCCCCCATTCGTCACCATTAATCGATCAGTATTAAGGTTAAGACTACCTCCTTGTCCAAAACCCAAGAATCTGATATCGCTAAACCCTGATTCAGTAAATATTCCACTGGGAACTGCCCCTGCTTCTATACGATTAGGGATAATCTCTCTACCACTGATTTGTACTGATTCAGACGCATTAATGTTAACTGTTCCACCTTGACCGATAGCTGTATTGAGGGGATCTTGTCGTCGATTAGCAGTCGCAGCTAAAATTTGACCCCCATCTTGTAATCTTAAGTTTTTGGTATTAATAATTAATTCTCCTCCATCACCGGAATTTAGTGTGGTAGTAGTTAAGACACTACTAATGAAAAAACCCGTTCCAGTGACTTCAACTGAATCAGAGGCATTGATTTCAATGTTACCCCCTTGTCCCGAACCAAAAACATCTGATGAAATTGCAGCCCCATCGCGCACAATTAACTTTTGAGTGTTGATGATAATATTACCTCCTTTTCCTGACACCCCAGGGTCAACTTGAGCTAACAACGCACTGGGAAAACCTCGTGCTTTGGTACTGGTCATTTCAACAGACTCAGTCGCGTTAACAATAATATCTCCGGCAGCCTGAGAACTAGGGGTGCTACTAATTATTTGCGCGTTATTATCTAAGGAAACTCGTCTTCCTTCTAGATGAATTGAGGAATTAATCCCTCGAACAATTTCTACCCCTTGTGATAAAGAAATATCTTGAAAGTTTTTGACTCCTTCATAACCTAGTTTAAAACCACTGTTAGTCTCAGTTATTTGAACAACACTATTGCTGCCAACACTTCCAAATTCTATGCGTCCATTGCTAACCTCTATCCCATCGGTTTCATTTCCTGCTCCGATAAAGCGGATATTTCCCCCCACAAATGCTAAGGTATTGCCAGGGGAAACCTTAAGCTCGCTCACCCGATCAAGCAGAATATTGCCTGGGTTAGAGCCAAATTGTAACCCAACCGGAACACTCATCGTTAACAGAGGATTGGGTTGTGTATTGGTGGCATTAAATTGAACCCCATCAGCAAATTCTATGGACTCCGCACTACTCGCTAAAAAAGACCCCCCAATATTGATTTGAGCATTGGGGCCAAAAGTAATGCCATTGGGATTAATTAAAAATAAATTAGCCGTACCATTGGCGCGAATTATTCCCTCAATCTGGGAAATAGAACCACCCGTGACACGGCTAATAATGTTATTTATATTATTAGAATTGTTGAAATACGCCTCGACGTTGTCGGGAATAGAAAACTGATTAAAACTATGAAACAAATTATTCCCCTGTTGCGTTCCCCCAGTAATAACTAATTGATTACCTGTTGGGGTTACTTGGGTGTTTACGGTTCCATCACTAGAGACTTGTGCTAAAGTTGGCGGAATAACAGTCAAATAACTGATTGTAAGAAGGCTAAGGCTGACTTGAAATTTATGAATTGTTAGACAACTACTGACAATCATCACAGATTAGTTTAGATCTCTATTTTTCAAGCTCTAAGTCTAAGGATAATACCTTGAGACTCAACTCTCCTTTTCGATTATAGATCTTATCTCTATCTAATGCTGTTATTAAATTCTGCACATCAGCTATTAAAATATTCACTGAAGTTAAGAATTGATTAACATTTGCCAGGACATCCTTGAGGTTGAGTGGTTTCGGTAATAGGATTATGGCTTTTTGTTTGAGTTTGTTGTTCAGTGGGAACATTAGCCATTACAGAAACATTAATACCAGCGGTTAAAGCAACGGTGAAGATAGCGACTAAAGTATTGTTGAATTTCATTGTTTTTGCTCCTTGGTTGTTTGTTGTTTGTTGTTTGTTCTCTATGTCTACATAATAAGCTGTGACTCTATATAAAGACTACAGGATATACCCGTGAATTTCAAGCAAAAAAATATTTTTTATTTCGGTAGATTCTTGTCTGTAGAAAATACGCAATCCTAAAAAAAACCGCAAAAAACGATTGTAGGTGGAAAGTAAAATAACCCTCTGTGATCCAAACTACAATTCAATCCAGTTCCTCGTCATATTATCACAGATTATACTGAATTTTACTTGAAAATTTGAGTAATACATTTATATCGATATAATCAGATACAAAAAGCAATTAGTCATTGTCACTTGAAGCCAGGAATCAGCTTATCGAAAAATTGGGTTTAAAACCCCGTCCCTTCGACAAGCTCAGGACAAGCCTTTTAGGACGGCTTTGTGTTAAACTACGAGTGGTCGTAAAAAACCCGCCTTGTGTCTAAATACTCCAGAAAAGAAGATTAGGTTGAAACTCCTGAGTTGATCCCGACCAGTACAAGGAAAGCGGAAGTAAGGCAATGGTAAAAAAATAGCACAACCTTGAACGCAATTTAAAACAAAACAAGTATTGTTTTTAGTCGCGGGAGGGCATCCTGAGACTTAAAACGGACGCGGAGAGAAGGTAAGACTTTCGATCTGAAAGCACATCTTGGTGAAACGTCAACCCCATTCGGCGACCACTCTAAAAAAGTGGCGTGGCGAGAAATCACCGCCCTTTTAGGGCGCGTGAGGATGTCAATCCCCATACTCTCTTGCCAATAAAGCCTCTGCATTTTCATGGGAGAGAGGTTTGTAAAAGAAATATCCCTGTCCATATTCGCACTGTAGGGACTCTAAGATCTCAAGTTGTGCCGATGTTTCAATTCCTTCGGCAATGACATCTAAATGCAAATTATGACCCAAGGAAATAATAGTTCTTACAATAGTAATGTACTTACTACTATCTTCCCCTTCTTCCATACGGCCCACAAAAGATTTATCGACCTTAAGGGTATCTAGAGGAAAACGGTGTAAATAGCTCAAAGAAGAATATCCCGTCCCAAAATCATCGATACTCAATCGTAACCCTAAGCCTTTTAATCTATTCAGTAACTCGATCGCCGCTTCCACATCATTCATCATCATGCTTTCGGTGATCTCTAATTTCAGGCGATCGCTATCAATCTTCGCCTCATCTAAAATATGCTGAATCTGCTTAACTAAATCAGGTTGAGTAAACTGACGACCAGATAAATTCACACTCATCATTAAAGCAGGAGTCTGGGGAAATTGCTCATGCCAGCAACGCATTTGCCGACAAGCTTCAGTTAAAATCCATTCTCCCAAAGGAATAATTAAACCAGTTTCTTCCGCAACGGGTATAAAATCCCCTGGAGAGACAAACCCACGTTGGGGGGAATTCCAGCGAACTAAAGCCTCAAAACCCGCTATTTTACGAGTTTTGAGGGAGATAATTGGTTGATAATACAGTTGAAACTCTCGCCGTTCTAATCCTAAACGCAGATCCGTTTCTAATTGCCAACGCTGTACCGCTTGGGTATCCATTCCCGTTTCAAAGACTTGGGGACGACCCGATCCAATTTCCTTGGCCCGATACATAGCAATATCAGCATAACGGAGTAATTGTCCGGCCTGAAAACCCTGACCTGTACGATCAAAAGCAATACCAATACTAATGGTGGTAAAAATTTCTTGTCCTTGCCAGTAAAAAGGTTGACTTAAATCCTGTTGTAGTGTTTCAGCAAAGGTTTTTACCCCTTGAGGATCATTTACCCCTTGTAACCAGATAGCAAATTCATCACCCCCAACTCTTCCTAAATTCTCAGAAGATGGCAGATGTTGTTGTAACCTCTGAGCAATTTCCATCAATAAATAATCTCCTGCTTGATGTCCCAAACCATCATTAATGGTTTTGAAGCGATTAACATCAATAAACAAAACTGCCACCAATTCCCCTTTGAGGAAAGCCTTTCCGGTGTTAAGTTTTTTCAGTTTGCTCTCTAATGATCGTCGATTGGCCAATCCGGTCAAGGGATCATGGTAAGTTTGATAAACCGTCTTATAAGCTAAAACACAGGCCCCCGTCAGTAAAAAACCCAATAATGGGGGAATGACAGGAATCCAACCTGATTGGCTAAAAATCACCAAACACAGCATCCATAAGCCCCCCAGGGAAATTAGGACATTGCCCCCCAAAATCCAAAGACGCTGCGATCGCCAAACAACGATTCCCCCCAATAATGACCATAACCAAATCCAAGCCCATTCTAGCCCCTGATGCCAGAACCAAAAAGGCTGTTCTTCGTCTAACACCGTCCCTAAAATTTGACTAACGATTTGGCCATGAAGCACTACCCCTGGCATTTCAAAATTTTTCGTAGCAGTAGCACTATAAGGAGTGGGAAAGGTATCTTTATTACTAGGGGCGGTGACTCCAATTAAAACAATTTTATCTTTTACCCAATTCGGGTCAATTTTTCCTTGTAGGGCATCTTCTAAGGAAACTTCCCTGGCCACATTTTTGCCACGATATTTTAATAAAATTTGCCAGCCTACAGCTTCTGATGGTGGCAGTTGATAACCTCCGGCGTTACTTTGTAAACGGAGAAAAGATGCCGGGCCAATCTGTAGTGATTCGGGTTTAACTTGTAATCCTTGATTTTTTTGTGCAAGATAATTGAGGGCAATTTGTAAGGCAAAAGAACTTTCTTTAATCTTCCCTGATTTGGATTGAATATACATAAATGTACGACGCACCACATTATCAGGATCAATGGGTAAATCGCTAAATCCCACGCGATGGGGGGGAATTTCAGGGGGTGGGGGAACTTGTTCGCTGTCAGAGGTGGGTAGTTGCTTCACCACGACAATATTATCAGCTTGCAAAGCTTTATTTAGCAATTCACTACCAGGAGGATGAGGGAGATCCCGATAAATATCAAGACCAATAACTTTGGGGTTGTCGGCTTGTAATTTGTTTAATAATTGAGCAATGACTTGATCAGAAAGGGGCCATTGTTTTTGTTTTTGAATGTCTGCTTCTGTAACCCCCACAATTAATAACCGAGAATCATTCGCCCCAGACGGTAAGACTCTTACCATTTGATCATAGGCGACTAATTCTAGAAATTGTAAGCGGCCAATTTGTCTGAGTCCGATTAAGGGTAAAGTGACTAAGACACTTGAAAGAAGAATGGATGAAATTGAGAAAATCCTCACCTTTTTCGGTTTTGGCTTGAGTTGATTCATTTTGGGGTTGGACAACCCATCAATCCCTTGATGGGGTTGTTTGTTGGCTTGAGCAACAAGGAAAAAAGAACGAATTACCTGATGAAGCTTACCTATCACAGCAGTTTAAATTAGTAGGGCAAAAGAGATTAGGGGTTTTTGTGTCAAAGACTTCCCAATTTTTACAAAACAACTGGGATAACTTCAAGTACCTTGTGATTGTTATCACAGCCTTTAAAAACAACTGGACGGAGAACAACAATGGAGAGTAGAATATGAGTTAGGGGTATTTGTTAAATTATTGCACTCAATCCTATCGCATAGATCTTAAATCCAAATTAACTTGGGTTACTTATTAATTAAGTTTATCAACAGGAAAATGAAATGATGATCAAAAAACGCTCAATTAAAAAGGCGGCAGCCTTGATCGGCATTACCTTGGCCACAACTCTATCTTTGACAGATTTGGTGGTTATGGCTCAAACCCAAAGCTCTGCTCAAGATCAAGAAGAATCAATTGCTGATCTGGTTCCTGATCGCCGTAAAGGAGGGGCAAGTAGACGGCCTCAAGAACAGGAAAATGCTGGGAATGAAATGGCTGAAGCCCCCCAAAGACGTAAACCTGCCGCTAGTCGTCCCTTCAATAACCAATGCGACTTTGATCCGCAACAGTTAACGGCTTTAATTCCTAAAAATTTGGTCGGTGCAACAGCAACCAATAACCCAACTTTATTGTTCTCTGTTCCCGCTATTTCTACCGGGACGCAAATTGAATTCATCTTACGGGGCCCCCAAGATCAATTAGTGCAGAGAAAAGCGTTTCAGGGTCAAGGAAAAGCCGGAATTATGAGCTTACAACTCCCTCAAGTTCCCCCTCTTTCTAGGGCTAATTCCCCAGACAAATATCATTGGTATTTATCGGTTATTTGCAATGCTGAGGATCGCGCCTATGATGTGGTGGTAGAAGGGTTATTACAACCAGTCCAACTAGACTCGAATCTGGTACGGGAGATTGGCCAAGCTTCCTTAGCTAAACAAGTAACCCTATATCAAGATAATCAAGTTTGGCATGAAACCCTCAAGGTTTTAGTCGAATTAAAGCGATCGCAACCCCAAGATTCAGCCGTCTTAGCCATGTGGACAGATTTGCTTAACTCAGTGGATTTAGATCCGGTTATTGCTCAACAATCCCTCTTAGAACCGCAAATTTTGACCTTCACGCCTTAACTCAGTAAGGCCTTAATCAAAAATTGGGGCAATACCAACATCCGTCGCCAACGCCAAGGTTCTTGATACAACCGATAAAGCCATTCTAGGTTGTTTTCCCGTAACCAACGAGGGGCGCGGTTTTTTGTGCCTGACCAAATATCAAAACTTCCCCCGACTCCAATCCAAATCGCCTGGGGACACAAATATCTATTCTCCCGAATCCAATATTCTTGACGGGGGACTCCTAACCCCACCAAAATTATTGGGGGTTGTTGGGTTTTTAGGGTTTGTTTCCAGGTTTCTTGTTCTTCTGGGGATAAATAACCATGGGATGTGAGAATTGAGATTCCTGGGATTTTAGCCCGCCAATAATTGGCTGCGTCTTCTGTGACTCCTGGTTTGCCCCCATAAAAGACAATGGGAGAAGATGGGCTAACAGAGGCGAATTTTTCGAGCAAAGATTGGGCTAACTCTATCCCTGGACATCTTTGCTGTTGTTTGCCCCGAAATCGTAAATAGATTACTACCCCCGCACCATCAGGAATCACTAATTCGGCAGTTTGAATGACTTGGGCTACCTCAGACTCTTGTTGGGCCAACATGGCCATCTCTGCATTGAGAGTCACCACATGAACCCCTTGATTATGCTCAATACAATTTAGTAACCAATCACTATAGTTATCATTCAGATGAACGGGTAAACCGAGAACAGGAAATGTATTTAGGGGAGTAAACATAACCAAAGAGGGACAAAAGTTTAAAGTTTTTTAACAACCTAGAGATTAACACACCAGGATGGCTGTTTTAGCGGCTGAGAAGTGATAGCTTAGTTATATTGTGATTAATGATACGCAGCTATTTTCAAAGGTTGGGTTATGATCGGAAAAATTTTGGGCGACTCTGGCCATTAGATTTCAAAACCCCTGCCTTCATAAACTCAGCAGTGATTGTGAATTTTACTGTCTAATCCGTCAAAAATAAAATTTTCTTAAGCTTTTACTTCTCCTATTATGCACAAAAAAACCCTTTTTCGGCTCATTCCGTCCTGCTTAAGTCTGGTACTTTTCGGCTTATCCATCTGGACAATTCAGCAAAATTTACAAAATTATCAAGCTGACACTTTTTGGCGGACTTTATCGAAGATTCCCCACCATCATATTATCTGGGCGATCGTCTTAATGAGTATCAATTATCTAATTATGACGGGATATGATTTTCTTGGGGTGGCTTATGTTCGTCGTTCTATTCCTTACTCAAAAACGGCTTTAGTCGGAATTATCTGTTCTGGCATTAGCAACAGTGTGGGTTTTGCCTTATTAAGTAGTTGTATGATTCGTTATCGTTTTTATTCTGCTTGGGGATTATCTGTCGTTGCGATCGCTCAAATTTCTGCTTTTTGTAATCTATCTTTTTGTTTAGGATTGTTTGTGGTAGGGGCAATTGTTTTTCTGAAGGAACCCTTAGCCATTCCTAATTTATTAGATTTGCCTTTTATTTCTGTTCGACCTTTGGGGTTTATTTTTCTGTTGATCATTGTAGCTTATTTGTTTGTTACTGTGACTCGTCAAAAGCCCTTAATTATTGGTAAATGGACTTTACCCCATCTTCCGATCGGACTAGCTTTAGGTCAATTATTAGTTTCTGCCTTAGATTGGTCTTTAGCTGCGGCTGTTTTTTATGCCATTTTAAGTGCGTCTGTTTCTTTGCCCTATTCTACTTTTTTTGGAATTTATATGTTAGCACAAGTGGCAGGATTAGCCAGTAATGTGCCAGGGGGTTTAGGGGTTTTTGAAACAGTAATGATCTTGTTACTATCTTCCTTTATTTCTTCTGAGGAATTATTGGGGTCATTATTAATTTATCGTGGGGTTTATTATTTTATTCCTTTGACGGTTTCTGCTTTGTTGTTAGGTAAATATGAATTAGGGCGTTTTTTGGGCAATAAAAGTAGTTCTTGGGCAGAAGTTCAACAGTAATAAAATAACAGGAAACAGGCAATAGAAAACTGGGAAATAAGTCTAACCTTGGGGTTAATTTTTGGTTCTACCTAACTTGCCATGTAAAATTAATAAATGAATACAGGCTAAAGCCTTATTCTATAAGCACAAAGGCTGTCTACACAGCCTAATTTTAAGCCTGGGTAGCCAGGCTTAGCTCCTATAGCTTAACCCTTAAGGGTTTAAGCCTGTAATTTTTAATCGTTTTACATCCTAGGTTCGGTAGAGCCTAATTTTTGAATGCTAAAATCAACCCTAAAGCTTGTTCTAAAATATCTGTTTGATTGACTTTTTTTTGTAATTCTTCTGGTTGATAACTTCCTTCTTCAACTTCTAAAGAAGCAGCATCTAAAGCATTCAGATAAGCTTGTTCTAAGGTTTCTCTTAATTCATCTTCAGTTAAATAATAACCTTTGGCTTTGCGGCGTTTATTTTTTAGTTGAATTTCTCGCACAGAGTTACGAATAGAAACATCCCAAGAGCGAGTTGTGCGGTTTTCTGCTTGCTGTTTAATTAGATGAAGTAATACAATAACAGCATAGCTACGAATATTACTAATAATACCGCTTTTACTCATTTCTTCCAGGTCTTCTACAATGGCCAAAGAACCTCTAATATCACCTTTTAGTAGTAATTCTTTGAGTTCTAGTATTTCTTCCATAATGAATAATGAATAATGAATTATTCATTGATAATGAGTTCTTTATTATGCTAAAATCCCATCACTTCAGCAATTTTTGATATTTCAGGTTTAATGCCTGATTTAACTTGATTCTTACTATGTTTAATAGCACAATCAGGATCTTTTAGTCCATTTCCTGTTAAGACACAAACCACAGTTGCCTCACTGGGAACTTGATCTTTTACCTTTAATAAACCGGCCACAGAAGCAGCACTCGCGGGTTCACAAAAAATGCCTTCATGGGCTGCTAAAAGACGATAAGCGTCTAAAATTTCCTCATCAGTGACAGCATTAAATTGGCCAACACTGGCTTCTTTTGCTGCCCAAGCTTTATCCCAACCAGCCGGGTTGCCGATGCGAATTGCTGTTGCTAAAGTTTGAGGATTAGAAATAGGTTTACCCTGAATAAATGGGGCCGCCCCTGCTGCTTGAAAACCCATCATTTTTGGTAATTTATCACATTTTCCAACACTATGATATTGACAAAATCCCATCCAATAAGCACTAATATTTCCCGCATTTCCCACCGGAATACATAGCCAGTCGGGGGAATTTCCTAAGACATCAATAATCTCAAATGCGGCGGTTTTTTGTCCTTCTAAACGGTAAGGGTTAACCGAATTAACTAAAGTTACGGGGTAATTTTCTGCCATTTTCCGCACCACTTTTAACGCCTCGTCAAAATTCCCTTCAATGGCGATTACTTCTGCCCCATATAATAAAGCTTGGGCCAGTTTTCCTAGAGCCACATAGCCATCAGGAATAATCACAAAAGCCCGCATTCCGGCCCGTCTAGCATAAGCAGCAGCAGCAGCCGAAGTATTGCCTGTACTGGCACAAATTACGGCTTTAGCCCCGTCTTCTTTCGCTTTAGAGATGGCCATAGTCATGCCCCGATCTTTAAAGCTGCCAGTGGGGTTTAAACCATCATATTTTACCAAAACTTTGACCCCTCGTCCGATTTGTTGGGAGATGTAGGGAACGGGAATTAAGGGGGTATTGCCTTCGAGAAGGGTAATAACTGGCGTTTCTTCGGTGACAGGAAGATAGGGACGATAGTTTTCAATTAACCCCCGCCAAGGTTTGAAGTCTGAAGGGGTAGGGGTTTCAATTCTGTTATGAGGGGGTTGAGACGTGATGGGTTGAACAGTCATAGGGTGATGGGTTTCAGACTTCTGTTTTTTGACCAGGATTTTCCTATCTTCTTATTGTACCTAAAAGAGCCTAATCTTTAATGGTTGACTTTTCGTTAAAATTATGTGATATTTGTTCTTTAGGTATTAGTATGCGGGACTGGCGGAATTGGTAGACGCGCTAGATTCAGATTCTAGTGTTCTTTCGGACTTTCGGGTTCAAGTCCCGAGTTCCGCATCAAGTGAAAGGGTTTCCTCTCCCTATGATTACCAGTGTTCGGAATCCTCTGGTTAAACAGATTCGCAGTTTGCATCGGACGAAGGGAAGACGCGAACAAAATCAATTTTTGTTAGAAGGCACTCATTTGTTAGAGACGGCTTGTCAGGTGAATTGTTACCTTGTAACCTTATGTTACACTGAGCAATGGCAAGCCCGTTACCCTCAATTGTGGGAAAATGCGCTTAAACGGGTAGAACGGCACGAATTAGTTACCCCAGAGGTATTAGCAACTATGGCAACTACGGTTAACCCTGATGGGGTGGTTGCTACAGCAGTATCTCGGAAGATGGGGATTGGTGCGATCGCAGATTTTAAGTTAGGATTAGTGTTAGAAAGATTGCAAGATCCTGGTAATTTAGGGACAATTATTCGCACGGCAGTAGGGACTGAAATTGATGGAATTTGGTTAAGTGATGATAGTGTTGATATTGATCATCCTAAAGTATTAAGGGCTTCTGCGGGGGCTTGGTTTCAGCTTCCTTTGATGGTTGTTTCAGACTTAACGGATGTGATTAAGACCTATCAAAAATCAGGTATTAATATTGTAGCAACATTACCCAATGCAAATCGAACTTATTGGGATTTAGATTTTAGGAAACCCACTTTAATCTTATTGGGGAATGAAGGGGCCGGGTTATCAGATGATTTAGTTGAGTTGGCGGATGAAACTGTGACTATTCCTTTGGGGAAAGGGGTGGAGTCATTAAATGTAGCAATTGCTGCTGCTTTAATGTTATATGAAGCGAGACGACAAAGTAAAAAATAAGTCCTTTAAATTAGATACAGTATAGGATTTTTGTAGGGGCAATTCATGAATTGCCCCTACTGTGTACTGTATAAACTCACTAATTGCTGTCACCTTATTCATAACCAGATAATTAAAACATTATTGGCTGATTTTTGAGGGAATATCTAATTGTTGAGTGGCAGCTTTTTGGGCGGCTAATTTCGGTTTTACATAAAGATTTTCTAACAAAACTCCACCACCTGCTACCCAAGGAGGCAGAATTAATGCCCCCAAAATTCCCAATAATTGAACGCCACTTAATACCCCTAAAAGTTGATACAATGGCGGCACATTAACAGATGATCCTACCAAAAGAGGATCGAGAACATAAGTTTCTACATTTTGAATAATAACAAATAATAATAGCACCCAAAGAAACAACCAGCCGCCTTGGGCGACTGCGACAATTAAAGCAGGAATTGAACCTAAAACTGGGCCAAAGAAAGGAATTAAATTAGTGATTCCTGCAATAGTTCCCAACCCCAGGGCAAATTCACCAAGTCCCAAAAATTTTAGTCCCAAACTAACCGCTAAACCTAAAATAAAAGAGACTAATAATCTGCCTTGAATATACCCTCCCATTTTTTGACTTACAGGAATAACTTGGGCTTCTAAACGTTCATCCCAAGGGACAGGAAATAAGCTAACAATTCCTTTAACTAAGTTTTTGGAACCTGATAGCATATAACCTGATAATAAGATGGCTAAAATTACATTAAAAACGCTACCAATTATCCCTCTTGTTAAGCCACCCACCCCAATTAGTAATTGTTGACTAGAACGTAATGTCCAAGATACCAAAGATTGCAGATTAAATAATCGATTAACAAACTCAATAACGTCTGGTTCTGTAAAACCTTTTTGAGTCATAAATGTTTGAATTTCACTACCTAAAACTTCTAGATATACGGGAAATTTTTCTAGTAAATTTTGAATTTGACTGATGATTGTTGGCCCTAATAGGAAGCTAATTCCAGTTATTAAAAAGAGTAATCCTAGATAGACTGAAATGACAGCCAACCAACGAGGAAAACCAATCTTTTCCACACTTTTAACCAAGGGAGAAAGGGTAGAAGCAATGACAATGGCAATCATTAAAATAACAAGAAGTCCTCGGAGATGCCATAATAATAAAATGGCAAATCCTGCGCCAGCAATCAGGAATAAATTAGACAAAGAAAGAGAAATTTTTTGTTTAGGAATCATAATTAATAATATTAACAGAAGCTAAGTTTTCAGCAGGATCAAATCCAAAAATACGGGCATAGAAATAGAATTCACCATCTAATGCTCGCTTAATATTTTCAGCACGACGGAACCCATGTTGTTCTTGTTCAAAGGGAACATAAGCAACTGGAATTCTCTTATTTTTTAGAGATTCAACCATCTTTTCTGTTTGGTTAGGTGGAACAACTTTATCTTCTAAACCTTGAAAGAAGATGACTGGACAATCTAATTTGTCTACAAAATTAATGGGTGATCTCGCTTCATAAATGGCTTTTTCTTCGGGATATTTACCAATCAAACCATCTAAATAACGAGCTTCAAATTTATGAGTATCTTTGGCTAATGCTTCTAAATCACTAATGCCATAATAACTAGCTCCTGCTTTAAATGTCTCCTTAAAAGTTAAAGCTGCTAATGTAGTATAACCTCCCGCACTTCCGCCAGAAATTGCCAAGCGATCGCTGTCTACTTTTCCTCGATAAACTAAATATTCTGCTCCATTAATACAGTCATCAACATCAACAATTCCCCACTGTTTATTTAAGCGTTGACGGTATTCTCGGCCAAACCCTGTACTCCCACCATAATTAACATCAAGATAACCAAATCCTCGACTTGTCCAATATTGAATTTTTAGACTAAAATTAGGGGAAGCTGCGGCAGTTGGGCCCCCATGACTTTTAACTAATAAAGGGGGTAATTCTCCATCAGGGCCAGTATAATCTTTATTGGTTGGGGGATAATACCAAGCATAGGCAGTTAATCCGTTTTCTGTGGGAAAAGTGATGAATTCTGGGAGAGAAAAATAGCCTAGATCAATATCAAGATTACTCGAAGATTGAAGAATTTTTGTTTCCCCTAACTTTAAGTTTAAATAAATGGCTGCTGTTGGTTCTTTAGGTGAACCTCCAATTAATACAATATGCTGTTGATGAGCATGAAGATAGGCAATATTTGTATGGGGAGTATCCAATAAACTTAATTGTTTATTCGGAATATCTAAACTGGCTAAATACCACCGTCCATCTTGAGTAAAAGTACAAATGATTTTATTAGCAGAAGTGAAGGCGTAAGTAGATAAACCAAACACCCAATGAGGATAGGAAAATTCAGCCGTTAAGGGAAAAAGAGGGACAATAGTACCTGGTAATTTATAACAATAAATATTCCACCAACCATTTTTGTCACTGGAGAAATATAATTGACCATCAGGTGACCATTTCGGTTCATTAATTGACTCATCAATATCCCCAGCAATAAATTTTGTTTCTCCTAATGAACCATCATCTTGAACCGTTGCTAACCATAATTGTGTGCTATCCCAAGGCATATTAGGATGATTCCAACTCATCCAAACCAGTTTACTTCCATCAGGGTTAAGACGGGGAGAAGAATAAAAATCATGACCAGAAACTAAGGTTTTGATCGCTCCTGTTTTAAGATCAATAGAAACTAAGGTATTTTGGGGTTCAACCTCCGCCTTACTATGATCTTCACAAACACTAATTAAACGGTTATTTTTCTTGTCTAAAATAAAATCTGCATAGCGACATTGATTTTCTGGAGTGAGAGGTGAGGGGTCTTGATTAGGGGATTTTTGATAAATTCTTTGGTCAGAAAAATTCACAAAATAAATAATACCATCAACGACTAAAAATGCGCCGCCACCATATTCATGAACACGACTACGAACATTAAAAGGTTGAGGAGTCATTTCTAGGGTTTGACCATCAGATGTGTATTTTATTAGTACATTACGTCCCCCTTCTGTGGGCCGTCCTTCCAACCAATAAATGTCATCACCATCAAAAATAATAGCACCTAAACCAAGACTTCCTGCCACAATTAAATCAGATGTAATCGGAGATTTCCAGGAACCAAAAGGAGCAATTTTGGGAGATAGCATAATAATTATTGGGTTTTATATGATCATTGACTGCAAACAAGGGGACATTACCCCAATAGGTTATGGTATGTTAATTTTGGGGGAACGCCAAAGACATAACAACGGTCAATTATAGCGATAATTAAGTGTGATCGCAGCGAGAGTATAGCCAATGACAAAAATACGGGTAGGATTATTGTTTGGAGGGAGATCGGGAGAACATGAAGTCTCCATTAACTCTGCTACGGCGATCGCCCAAGCTTTACAATTAGGGGATAATTCCCATAAATATGATGTTTTACCTGTATATATTCAAAAAAATGGCATTTGGACGGCAGGAGAAACAGCAAAACAGGTTTTAGCCAACAAAACCCCTATCGTTACTGAAATCGCTACAAAACAGCAATTATGGCAGTTTCCCCCCCAAATGGAGGAAGTGGATGTCTGGTTTCCTATTTTGCATGGCCCCAATGGCGAAGATGGCACTATTCAAGGGTTATTAACCTTAATGCAAGTGCCGTTTGTGGGCAGTGGCGTGTTAGGATCGGCCGCAGGAATGGATAAAATTGCCATGAAAATGGTCTTTTCTCAAGCGAAACTGCCTCAAGTTAAATATATGGCCGTCGAGCGATCGCAAGTTTGGTCAAACCCTTGTATTTTCCCGAAACTTTGTGATGATATTGAGGCAACCTTGGGTTATCCTTGTTTTGTCAAACCTGCTAATTTGGGGTCATCTGTTGGCATTGCTAAAGTGCGATCGCATTCTGAATTAGAAACCGCTTTAGATAATGCGGCCAGTTATGATCAACGGATTATTATTGAAGCAGGAGTAACCGCTAGAGAGGTAGAATGTGCCGTGTTGGGCAATGATAACCCTAAAGCTTCTGTAGTGGGAGAAATTACCTTTGATGGTGATTTTTATGACTACGAAACCAAATACACTGAAGGGCGATCGCAAGTACATATTCCTGCCAATTTACCCCCAAATATTGTCAGCCAAATCCAAGAAATGGCGATTAAAGCTTTTAAAACCTTGAATTGTGCAGGGTTGGGGCGAGTAGATTTCTTTTATGTTGAAGAAACCCAAGAAATTTATATCAATGAAATTAATACTCTGCCTGGGTTTACCAAGTTTAGTATGTATCCTCAACTGTGGGAAGCAACAGGGGTTAGTTTTGAACAATTGGTTAACCAATTAATTCAACTAGCTTTAGAAGCGAACTTAAGCCCACCATCAGCCAAAAACTAGCGATAGAGGTTGATTTAGGGACAAACGGGATCTGATTATAAATAGGAACAATATTCATGTCATCTACCAGTTGTCCACCCAATAAATTGTTGCTATCTGTTACTATTCGGTCTTTAATTAGGGTAGATCCTGGTAACATTTGTTTGAGGATCTCACCTGAATCTTGAGAATTAATTTTAATGGGACTATTTTCAAGAAAATTAATGGCATAAACCGGATGAGTTGTGCTAAGTACAATTATGCTTGTACCGAGCAGCTTTAAACATAATGTTTTCATGGAAACCTTCAAGAATTGCTCGATGTCCTTTGATTTAGTTCGTAGTGAGGGCTTACTACAAACTAATTAATCGCTCTCTTTTATGCTGGCGAATAATTTTGGCTGTGAAACATTAATCAAAGGAAACGTAATGATTTTCAGTAAAAGTTATTTTTCTCTTATTAAAACGTAATATTTGATCATAAATCTTTACCAATCTGTATCAATAGGGACGTTAGGGTTTTAGGTTTCCCCCTCGAATAACCCAAGTTATTGAACCACTAACCAAGGCTGTTAAGGCAATGATGAAGATCTGCCTCCAGTTTTTTAATTCCCCTACTTTTTCAGCTAAATCAGGAATTTTCTGAATTAATGGCTGTTGTGCCTGTAAAGTCGCCTTTATAGTCGTTATTTCCTCTGATTGCTTATCTATTTTCTGGTTAACTTCCTTTTGGTTGCCATCTATTTTTTGCTCTAGTTTATCTATTTTCTGGTTAACTTCCTTTTGGTTGCCATCTATTTTTTGCTCTAGTTTATCTATTTTTTGCTCTAGTTTGTCTATTTGCTGGTTAACTTCCTTTTGGTTGCCATCTATTTTTTGCTCTAGTTTGTCTATTTTCTGCTCTAATCTAGAGAAAACTTGCTCAAGAGAATAGGTGACGGTAACAGGTTCTTGACTCATGGGTTAAACTCTTATTACATACGTTTTTTGTTGTCCCCTAATATTGTTAGGGGACTATTTTATTATCGGGCAACAAGCAAAAATAAGCAAAATACACACTTTGATAGAAGCTCATACAGCAGTTTGCAAGTCAGTATGATACATAAAAGGTAGGGGCATGGCATTAGTAATCTTACTCTTAAAACCATTAACTTATTATCGCCATGCCCATGCACTCCCCACAATAACCTATTCTTCTTCTGGTGCTAATCCTAACTTTTTTCTGAATTCTGGCTCATATATTGCTAGTTGCCAATACTTTGCTTTTTTAATTTGTTCTGGTGTTATATTTATAGCTACCATGAAGTTGGCTCCTATGAGATAGGTTCTTGCGAGGTTGGCTCCTGTGAGGTTGGCTCCTTTAAGATTGGCTCCTGTGAGGTTTGCTCTTATCAGGTTGGCTCCTTTAAGATTGGCTCCTGTGAGGTTTGCTCTTATCAGGTTGGCTCCTTTAAGATTGGCTCCTTTAAGATTGGATTCTCTGAGATTGACTCCTGTGAGGTTGGCTCTTATCAGGTTGGCTCCTTCGAGGTTGGTTTTGCTTAGGTCAATCGAATGTAGATTTAGGGCTGCTAAATTATCTTTATCTAACACAATTATATGTTTTAAAAAGAACTTAATTTCACCATTAAACGATAAATAATAGGAATTTTGACCATTCTTTTTTCTTAGTAGATACAAATAGAATAATTCTGCAATAAAGTATTGCATAAAAGATTTATGAATAAACTTATAATTTCCTTCAGCATCACGATTTAAAAAACTACAAGTAGTTGTTTCATACTTATAATAATCTTCTACTTTTTTTTCAAAATTAGGTTTTAAATATTGATTTTTTGGCTTACCAAGTTTGGAATGATTTAAAGAAAAGTCCCCACCTAATTTAAACATCTTACTAGCCATTTCCCACATAAAACTTCTTTTACCTTCTGGAGTCATTTGAGAACGCCAATCATCTCTTTTTATCCAAATATTAGTGTAAGCTCGATAAAGATCCACCGGATTAATATTCTCTTTCCCTATCAGTGTTGGCATTGTTTTAATAATCATTTCCAATAATAAAGGTCTAGTTGATAGTTCTTTTAAGTTATAAGTATCATTAATTATCTTTAAATGCTGGTTTGTGATTTTTTCATTATTAGTATATTTTTGAATACATTCTCTAATTTGATTGTCATTAAATTCTTTTAGCTTGATGCGAGTTATTTGATAATTACTTTTTGTCGCATAAGTACGATAAAGAATAGTATAGTCAGCTTTCAGAAGATCCTGTTCTTGAGATTCTGTTAGAAAATAGTGGGTACGAGATGTTAAAAATACCTTGTTAACTTTATAAGTTTTAGGTTGAGATTGAGTTATAAATAAGACATTTTCAAAAGATAATTTTGTCAACTCCTTTAAGTTTTGAGATGTGATTTCTTTGTCCGTGAGTGAAGCCATTTCATCAAAACCATCAATAAAAAAGATGAATTTTCCTGCTAATGCTAGTTGCTGAAAAATTGAGAAATCTATTTTTATCTCAAATTTATCATAAAATTCTCTGATCATAAAATCTTCAATATTTAGCTTACCCTTATAATCCTTTAGAGAGATAAAAATAGGAATACGCTCATTGTTATCAGTAAGATATTTTTTAGCTAATTCAACAAAATAATAAATAGAAAAAGAAGATTTACCAGTACCAAAATCACCTAAAAGCGTTAAAAAGTTTTGTTTGCTATCTTCAATAAAATGATTAAGTAAATTATCTAATAATTGTTCCTTTCCTTTTTTATCAACACAGTAAGATTTAACATAATAATGATATAAATCAGTTCTTTCCATTGGTTCAACTAAAAAAGATTCACCCTTTTCTTTTACTTCTGACCAATTCTCATATTGCCAAATTACTTTTTTAAAGTATTCATTGAGCTTCTTAAAATCAAATAATTCTTGATTGACTGAAGCAGTTAAATGATTTAATTCATCATCACTGATAGTCGTAAAATCATAAGTACCAAATATCCAATGATGGAAATCAGGTGCTTGAAAAAATAACGCTTTTTCCAACTCAGGTGATATCCAAAAAACGAGAGAATAAGGTTTTGCTTTTAACCTTTCTCTCGCATACTGTAAATATCCTATAAATTCTTTGACTGCTTCTGATGATAGATTTTCTTCTATCCCTAAAACATGATAAATATTACTTTTATTACCTATTTGTTCAAAAGTTTGTTCAAATACAATGGGAAACGGAATCTTTTGTTCATCTATAGATAATGGAAATTGAAAAAAGCCTTCTAAATCATTATCATTTTCCAGTAATTTCATGATAAACTTAGGTACTTCTTTATTGCGGTATAGTGCTAAAAAAAGACCACCAATTTTACAGATTTTTAATTCTGTTTTAAGTTCTTTATATTCTTTTTCTATTGATGGAATCATCATTTTAGCTCACCATTAAGAACTTTTTTAAGACAAGGATGTACGTCATACCATAAGTCATCTTCAAATCGATATTCTAAAATAAATAGATATTTCAAAAGATAGATAAGTTTTATATTTTCGATTTCATCTCGTTGAGATTTATCAGCAATTTTTTCTATATATTCTCGATAATTAGGAAAATCAAATAAACGCTTATATTGATTAGCTGTTTTATTAATAACTTTTTCAGCAATATTTTGATCTATAATCATAGATTCACTCACAATTGCTTCTTTACAAGCATCCTGCATAAATTTAATTAAATCACGCAGTAAACCTCCACTAGAAAGAATCATCTCTTTTAACGCTTCTTCCTCAATATATTGCTCACTAATTCTTTTCAAAACAAGTTTTTCTAATTGCTGAATACCTATATCACCATTTTTGTTTTGATCAACGACAACTAAAGAAATAAATTGATCTTCATAGCGATCTACATAAGTATTAAAAGCTTCACAATAATAAGTTTCTAGAGGAAAAGTATAAATAATTTTAGCTTTTGGCATCGTTAATAGATGAGAGTCTTTAAAGAAAATCTTTTCAGCAAATTCAGGAAGCAACTTATCAAGATCATCAATAATAATTAATACATCTTTCCCTGGATTATTGTTAGTTTTATAATGTTCATCAATACTTTCGATACAATCAGAAATACTATTATCTAATATTTCAATTTGATTTCTAAATTCTTCTCTTAAGGTAGCCCGTGATTCATTTTCAACTTTTATTTTAAATGTTAATATCTTTAAAAGAGTCACACCAACTTCAGTTAGATTTAGTTTCTGTTTGACAGACTTCATGACATCATTAAATCTTTGAATGGGTACATTAATGTCTCTCTCATTCATAGAATTAAGAAGTTGGAGATAGATGGAGATTAAAATATCAATTGTCTCCACATCATTCATATTTAAAGTGTCTGCTGCTGAAAAAGAAACAAGATAAAAATCGTTTTTTAATTCTTCACTAACTTTATTCAAAATTGTAGATTTCCCACAACCGCGATGGCCAATAACCAGCATTTTACGGTATTTTTTCGATATTGTTATGGTTGTTTTAATACTCTTAACAGCATCTTTAGTAAAGTCATCTATATAAAATTTTCTGAGAGTTTCACCCACTAAAGGGCGACTATCAAAATTATTATAAGCATTGGTGAAAGCTTCATTTATCTGGTTTTCAGACATAATTACTCTATCCTTTAAATTTTAAATCAATATACTTGGTCATGATTACCAATATCGACAAATACAACTTTGCCATCATCAGTAAAGTAAAATAACACTCTTTGATCATACTCAAGACTAAAACTCCACAAATCTTTAAGTTTACCCGACAATTTATGAGTTTTTAAGGTTATATCAAAGGGATTATCTCTAAATTGCTCTAATTTTACCCTAAATTTTTTTTCTAGGTTTTCATTTCCTTGAATACGCTTTTTGAAAGCACGTTTAAAAGAATCACTAAAACTGATTTCGGGCATTAATCTTCCAAAGAGTGCATTAATTCATCTATATCTGACGAAAATTTTAACTTACCTGCTTTTTCTTCCCCTTGACTGACCAAATAATTCTCATAAATTTCTTCTCGCTTTTCTTCTCGCAAATATTGAGCCAAAAGAGCTTGAATCTCTTCCTTTTCTGGTAAAGAAAGGGTTTTAATTGCTTCTACTACATCACTAAAACTCATTATTTTGTTACTCACCCTGTCACTAATAGATATATTGTACTCAAACCTAACTTAATCGACAAAAAACGGTGGGAAATTGTTACCCACCGTCAAAATTGATGATTAATAATTAACCAGAATGTTACTTAGTTTCTGAGAACTCGGCATCAATGACATCATCGCCACCGCTAGAAGTACCGCCACCAGGGGCAGCACCACCGTCACCACCAGGGGCAGCACCAGGCGCACCGCCAGCTTGTTGATACATACTGGTACCAATGCTATAAAGGGTTTGCTGTAACTCTTCTGTGAGGGTTTTGATCTGATCATCATTATCTTGGGCGAGGGCTTCCTTAAGATCCTTAATTAACCCTTCTGCCTTCGTTTTATCCGCAGGAGGCACCTTATCCCCTAACTCAGTCAGTTGTTTTTCCGCTTGGTAAACTAAAGAGTCAGCTTGGTTCTTGCGGTCAATTTTTTCCCGACGCTCCTTATCTGTTGCGGCGTTAGACTCTGCTTCTTTCACCATGCGCTCAACTTCCGTATCAGGCAGAGTAGAAGCCCCAGTAATACTGATAGACTGTTCTTTGCCAGTTCCTTTATCCTTAGCGGTTACGTTGAGGATACCATTAGCATCAATATCAAAGGTTACTTCAATTTGAGGCACACCACGAGGAGAGGGAGGAATACCATCTAGACGGAATACCCCTAAATCTTTATTATCTCTGGCCATTTCCCGTTCCCCTTGGAGAACATGAATTTCGACATTGGTTTGACCATCAACTGCTGTAGAGAAGACCTCAAATTTTTTGGTGGGAATGGTGGTGTTACGGGGAATAATTTTGGTCATGACACCCCCTAATGTTTCTACCCCAAGAGAAAGGGGAGTCACGTCTAATAACAGGATGTCCTTAACTTCTCCCGATAAAACACCCCCTTGAATAGCAGCACCCATGGCCACCACTTCATCAGGGTTAACCCCTTTATGGGGTTCTTTGTTTAAGACTTTTTGGACTAATTCTTGTACCGCAGGAATACGGGTTGAACCCCCAACTAAGACAACTTCATCAATATCACTATTGCTCAGTTTTGCATCCTTCATGGCCTTTTCCACGGGAATGCGAGAGCGATCAATTAAATCGGAACAAAGTTCTTCAAATTTAGCTCTGGTAAGGGTTGTATCTAGGTGTTTGGGCCCTTCTTGCGTCGCGGTAATGAAGGGCAGGTTAATTTCCGTTTGAGTGACGCTAGAGAGTTCAATTTTGGCTTTTTCTGCGGCTTCAGTTAAACGTTGTAGGGCCTGTTTATCTTTCCGCAGTTCAATACCTTCATTTTTCTGGAAGTCTGCCGCTAAATAATCGACAATTTTTTTATCAAAGTCATCTCCCCCTAAGTGGGTGTCTCCAGAGGTGGCCAATACTTCAAATACGCCGTCCCCTACTTCTAAAATAGATACGTCAAAGGTTCCACCCCCTAAGTCAAAGACGAGGATAGTTTCATTACTTTTTTTATCTAACCCGTAAGCTAAGGAAGCGGCTGTGGGTTCGTTAATGATGCGTTTTACTTCAATTCCGGCAATTTTCCCCGCGTCTTTGGTGGCTTGACGTTGAGAGTCGTTAAAATAAGCAGGAACGGTAATTACAGCTTCGGTAACGGTTTCCCCTAAATATTTGCTGGCATCTTCGACTAATTTACGCAGCACTTGGGCGGAAATTTCTTCGGGGGCAAATTGTTTGCTTTGGGCGGGACAGTCTAATTTGACGTTCCCATTACTATCGCGCAATACTTTATAAGATACTTCCGTCGCTTCGGTGGTGACTTCTTCATTTTTACGCCCAATGAAGCGTTTTACCGAATAAAAAGTGTTTTCGGGGTTCATTACCGCTTGACGCTTGGCAATTTGTCCTACTAAGCGATCGCCATTTTTGGCATAAGCAACAACCGAGGGGGTGGTGCGAAACCCTTCCGCATTGGCAATGACTGTAGGTTTTCCCCCTTCCATAACGGCCACACAAGAGTTTGTGGTTCCTAAATCAATTCCGACAACTTTTCCCATATCCACAACTCCAAAATTACTATAAGACCGACTGGATAATTAGTTTGAGTGAGCAGTATTAATAAATAGTTGATCTCTATCCAGCTATTCATATCTATAGTGACGGGATTGGGACTATCTATGGTAGTGTAGTTTTCCGAACCTAGGATGACGGTTTGACTTTTTTTTCCTCACTTCCTATCAATAGGATTGAGTTGATTGACCAATGGGCCAATCTTCACGGGGGGGAAAAGACTGATCGGAATGAAACGCTGTCCCTCCAGGTTCAGCCGGCCGATTTAAACGCAGGGCTGCCCCAAATCCTAACCCAGCAGCACTAGAAATTGCGCTAGTAATCAACAAAAATTCTAAGATAAACAACCAAGGACGAGATTTATTGTCAGATTTTGCTAATTTCATGAACGTCTCAACACCACACCAGAAATTAAATCTTTATTAACTTACCGATAGAGCTTACCTTGAGATGTCAAATTTGCCAAGTCTTTTTATTGTCGAGACACAACCGAAAAATTCTTGAATGTAATGATTTGTTGTTAATTAAAAGTGAAACCAACAACCCCCTAATTGCTTCAATAACAATCAGGGAGAGCCTTGGGGAAACTCTTTTTTTTCCTGAAAGTTCTCAAAATAAGGGGACAATTCATCTAGTGTAACCCCCGATACTGGGAAATTTGGTAAAACTAGGTTAACGTAGTCGATGATGAGTTTATTTTATAGATTTCACGATCTTACGTTAAAGCCTAGCTCAAATCACAAAAATAAAACCTTAAAAAAGTATTACGGTTTTATAATAGAAAATGTTATCAGGAGGAAAAAAGAGTGTTTACTCGATTAGCGCAACAACACCGTGATTTTGTGAAAGACTTGGTAATGAACCTCCAAGCCTTAGCCGTTGTCCTTGAAAACCGAGGTTATTTAGCTTCTTGCTACACTTGTGGCGATCAGCTAAACAGTGCATCGTTTATGGTCAGTTTAAGCGAAAACCATCTCATCCGTTTTTTAGTTTCTGATTATGGAATTACCTGGACAGAAATGCGCGATGATCGTGAATTGATGAAATTAGAAGGGGCAGAAGCCATTAGCCAATTGCAAGAATTAGCCAATTTGATTAAATATCAATATCCTTCACCATCTCAAGATAAATCAGCCGCCCAAAAACTGCCTCAACTGGAAACGATGGTTTAAACAGAGCAAAGACAATTAACAACCATTGATCTCTAACCTAATTATCCGATAACCAGACCAATTCTTCTGGAAATTGAGGGATAGAATCAATTAATTTTTTTGTATAGTCTGTCTCAGGATTATTTATAATTTTATCGGCTGGGCCAATTTCTTCAATTTCTCCTTTATTCATTACCATAATGCGATCGCTCATAAATCGGACAACGCTTAAATCATGGGAAATGAAGATACAAGTTAATTTAAGCTTTTCTTGTAGGTCTTTTAATAAGTTCAAAACTTCAGCCTGTACCGAAACATCTAAGGCAGATACAGACTCATCACAAATAAGAAAACGAGGGTTTAATACTAAAGCCCTTGCAATACAAACTCGCTGTCTTTGTCCCCCAGAAAATTCGTGAGGATAGCGATTGAAACTCTCTTTTTCTAACCCGACTAATGTTAATAATTCCTCAACAATTTCTTTTCTCTTTCTGGCCTTATTTTCTGTTTTATGGATAATCATTGGTTCCATAATTGCTTGACCAACGGTTAATCTTGGGTTTAAGGAATTATAAGGATTTTGAAAAACAATTTGCAGATCTTTTCTAATCTTGCGGAGTGCTTTATTTCCCCTTAAGAGCAGATTATTTTTGTCATCACAGGTTGATTCATTTTGAGAACTATCAGCAAGAGTTAATTTACCTTCAGAACTATTAGCAGAGGTTGAGCCAATTTGAGGACTAGATGAAATATCAAACTCAATGAAAGAATTTTGGTAGTACGGTAGAAGTAGTGATCTCCATAAAAGTATTGATCTCCATCTACATAACTTGCTCTTTAGGCGTTGCTTAATCGAGGTATGAAAATAAAAATTCAATAATCTGAAATATTGATCACTTAAGAGTTTAGCGATCGCCAGTAAATAGAAATCATACCCACAATCAGCAACGCCGCTCTTTATAAGAAGCCCTATCGCAAAAATCACTACTTGTTTACCACTACCAGAATTTTTGTTTTTTGTAGCAGGAATTAATCTCAAAATTGCTCTAGCTAAGGTCGATTTTCCACAACCAGATTCTCCTACCAATCCTAATATCTCTCCTTCATAAACATCAAATGAAATATTCTTAACTGCCGTGACGACATCTTTTTTTAAGCCAAAAATGCTTGATTTCCCAAATTCAACTGTCAAATTTCTAACGCGGAGCATTACTTGCTGTTTTTCTGTTTTTGTCTGTTTAGTCTGGGAATTAGTGTCATCATCAGCAGTATTCTTATCAATCAAATCAGGTTCTTTTGGCAAACTAGGGGGTTGTTCCCCAGAAGCATCCCATTTTTGTAAAAGCATCATCCAAAGTAATGATAACCCAAGGGTTTCAGTACCTCTTAACAAGGCTAATATGCAAAAATTGACAATGAGAAAATCCCCAACTGTTGGCAATCTATCTAATTTAATATGTAAGGGGGGACGACAGGCTAATAAACCTTTAGTATAGGGTTCTTTGGGACTGGAAAAAATTTGTATTCTATCTCCTTTCTCAACAATTTTGCCCTTCTTCATGACCAATATTTGATCAGCCACTTCATTAATTACTCCTAAGTCATGGGAAATAAAAATCATGGACATTTCCCGTTCTTTACAAATATTACGCAGGAGTTGTAAAATTCCTTTTTGAACCGTAACATCTAGAGCAGTTGTCGGTTCATCTGCAATTAATATGGTGGGTTCACAAGAAATAGCCATGCCAATCATTACCCGTTGTAATTGTCCCCCAGAAAGTTCATGGGGATAACGCTTTAAATAGGCTTCTTTTTGCTGTTTAATATAAGCTTCTAATTGCTTCTTGACTGAGCCATTTTCGGGTTGAAATTGCTTTAAATATTTTTCTTCTAATTGTTCATCACTAAGGATCACTTTAACTTCTTGTAGTAAAGCAATTGCTTGATTATTCGCCTGTTCTTGGTTAATATTTTGATGTAATTTAATCGCTTCTGTTAATTGATATCCAATGGTATAAACAGGATTAAAAGAACTCATGGGTTCTTGAAAAATCATAGCAATCTTTGCACCCCGATACTCTGTCCATTGTTGGGGTTTTAATTGCGTCAATTCAACTTTGTCTTGTTGGGGTGGATAAAAAGTAATTGTTCCCTTAGCAATTTTTCCAGGAGATTGAATTAATCCCATGATAGCCAAAGAAGTGACAGATTTTCCTGACCCTGACTCTCCCACAATGCCCAGAATTTTCCCTCTTTCTAGCTGAAAACTAATATTATCAACAACTGGCTTAGGTTCAAACTCCCCTTGTCTGGGAAATTCAACTCTGAGATCACAAACATCAAGAACAACGTCATTCATAACTCTAGTCTATGGAAGTTTAAACGAATTTTAACTTATTTTTTCCCATCTTTATACCTCCAGGGGACTCCCGTTACAGGTCAGGCGGACGCATACTTCGGCTGCGCTCAGCACAAGTCGAGGCGTAGCCGAGTACCGCCGAACCCAAGAGCGGGAGGGGAAGGTCGTTCAATAAACAAACTGAGGGTCGCGAATTCTTATCCCTAAAACGCATAATTGTAACCGTCATTTTGATGAATTTGAGTTAGATATTTAGGGTGAACATCGAATTTCTTATCAGGTAATTGAAGAACAAAACTAGGTCTGAATCTGATAGCAATTCTGCCTGTATATTGTCCCGTAAATTTACCTTTAGGAATTGATGCCAATACCAAATTTCCTGTTTGAAATCCTTGAAAGAATTTAGCTTTTGGAGCATGGCTTTTAGGAAAACCAAATTTGTCAGGACGGCATCGTTGCCTTGTTCCGTGTCCTGTTGCCTTAATTAACAAAGGTTGATTGGTTTTGAAAATTAAATCATCAGGGACTTGACCGACACAAGCTGCATCCTGCCAATGGGTTTTTGGTACTTTTAATCGTTTGCGATTAAACTTAGTTAATCCACCACTGCCTGTTTCTACTGGCAAACCTAATTCTTTAAGGGAATTAACTAATGCCCAACGGGTAGAGTTAACAGCAGCAGCATCTTTTAAAGGTGTTTTTGCCTGTTTTAAAATGCGGTTAACTAAGTCAGGTTTTCCTTTGAGAAAATCTTTGATGTCTTGATTTCCTTTAGCTTGATTACAATCGTGACAAGCTAAAGTTAAGTTAGAAACTCGATCACTTCCAGACTTTGATCTTGGTTGAATGTGGTCAACTTCAAAAGGTTTATCTGTCACTCCACAATACTGACAAGTCCGATTAAATTTAGCTAATAAATATTCTCGAACTTCCCACCCGTAAAGGGTTCCGTGTTGATACTCAACACCAGTGATTTCAGGGTTTTCCTGCTTTTGCAAATCAAATCTAACTAACTCAACAGCAAGAGAATTAATCGGAATATATCGAATTAATCTTTTAACCCAAGTTAACGTAGTATCAACTCGATGCTGTAAAGATGGAGCCAACCAACCTTCCTGACGTTTTCTGTTAAGAAATCGCGGTTGACGATAACGAGTTTTACGCCCACGTCTTCCCCTTCTTAATTGTCGCCGTGAAGTCAAATCATCTTTGATGTTTTGACCTCGATGCTGTAGCTCTGCCCCCCAAATTACTTGGTTGTCTTGAACTAAAGCAATGCCCGTAAACTTAGAACCTGGGTCTAGTTTAAGGACAATATTTTTGGGTGTTTCTGTTATTTCCTCCTTCAATATAATAGTGAAAGGATAGCGTCTAAGTACAGCCGCTTTTCCTTCTTTCAATAACCGTCTTGCCTGTCCAGGGTGAACAGGGTTTAATGGTTTTTTTGTTGTGTCTAAAACAAATACAAAGTTTTGCATTTTAGTCTCCCGTTAGGGGTAATGTTTGCCTCGTTCTGTTATCTAGTCTTGTTAGGTCTAACTCACTTCCTTAACCCGTTTAAAGATGTTTAAAATTAGACGACAGTTGCTCTAAGCTGGCACGCACCTAGAGGTGTCTTGAACTAGATAACGTCTCCTAGAAATTCTAGGGAACTGGTCACGTCTTGGACTCTTTCAAGCCCCCGTTAGACCGCTCTTAGCGGTTAGCGGTGGGTTCGTGACTTGATAGAGAGCTTTTTCTTAACTCCATAAAGTTGCTTAAAATTATAATAACAATTGATTGAAAATAACTTTAATACACACTTTGAGCATTTTGTCAACCCCAAGCAATTATACTTAGGCTAAAAACAGTACAAATGCTCAAAAAAGTAGTAGAAAAACACCAATATTCAAATAAAGTTCGCTCTTAATGGGATGATGACAACGAAATAATGATACTTGTAGGGACTATTTTTAGGACAAGACACACTGGCTGTAGATTTTTATCTTCTTCAAATCATACCATAAAGGCGTAACTTCGTTCCTAATTAAAAAAAATTCTCATTACTTGTCAAGAGCAATGAGAATTGATTTATTGTTATTTTAAAACAAATATACTTGATTAATTAGATTAACTTATCAATTAGTCTGATGAGGCTTCCTGTTCAATAGAATGCTTCTCAATGGGGCCTAATTGTTGACGAACATCATCAATGGCATGATTAAGTTGAGAAATCTTCTCTTCTAAGCGGTGACGGGCCATTTCAATACTTTCTTCATGAGACAATTTGTCCCGTTTTGCTGATTTCAGTAAGGATGAACCTTCTTCTTCATTATTATTATCAAGACGAGACGTAACCACTGCCCCAATAATTCCCCCAACAATTCCCCCGACTAGGGTTCCCACTAAAAATCCGCCTGTAAATCCATCCCGTTGACTCATAATTCTTGACCTTAATATTCATCAATAATTCTATATTTTAGGTTCCGAAGGCGCGATCGCCCGCATCTCCCAAGCCAGGAACAATATATCCTTGATCATTAATCCCTTCATCAATAATAGCGGTATAGATTGTCAAACTGGGATAATGTTGGCTCAATTGTTGCAAAGCAGGAGGAGCAGCTACTATCGAAATAATCCGCATTAAAGCCGGATCTCCACCCCGTTTAGTTATTTCTGCCATAGCCGTCATAATTGACCCCCCAGTGGCTAACATGGGTTCTAAGACAATGATTTGGGTTTCGGGCTTAAATTGTTCGGGGAGTTTATTGAGATAACAACTGGCTTTTAAGGTTTCTTCGTTGCGAACCAGGCCCAAATGATAAGTAGAGGCCAAGGGGAGTAAGGTTTGGGCCCCATCTAATAAAGCGAGTCCTGCTCGTAAAATGGGGATGATAGCGATGGGAATTTCAGGATTAATCAAAGTTGCGGGGCAAGGGGCCAGAGGAGTTTTAACCGTCGTCTCGAAGGTGGGAAACCAATAACGGGTGGCCTCGTAGGTTAACCACCGTCCTAATTCTGTCATAGCCGTTTTAAACAAGACAGAGGGCGTATTGACATCCCTGGCCACTGCTAACCAGTGTTTAACCAGGGGATGATCGGGGACATAAACGCGGAGTTGAAAAGTCATGAGTATCGGGGGAGAAAGTAAGGTTTATTCTGGGGACAATTCCAATTCCTTAAGACGAGTTTGGGCCGGTTCAAAATCCGGTTGAATTTCTACGGTTTTACGATAATAGGCGATCGCTTCTTCCACTCGTCCCAGTTGTTCCAAGGCACTGGCCCGATTGTACCAAGCTTGGTAATAGCTTGGTTGTCCTTCAATCACCCGCTCAAAACAGACGATCGCTTCTTCAAATTGTCCCATGTTGTATAACACGAGGCCTTTACCATTGAGGGATTGAAATTCTTGGGGGTTGAGGGCGATAACCCGATCAAAACTAGCGATCGCTTCTTCAAATTGTCCTAGCTCTCCCAAGGCACTGGCCCGATTGTGCCATGCTTGGATGAAATTGGGGTCAATTTCTAAGACTTTTTCCCAACTGGCGATCGCCCCTTCTAAGTCTCCCAATTTTAGTTGTTGCTCTGCTTGTTCTAACCAAAATTCAAGAGACTCTGGGTTTTCCTGGGAATTTTCTGAGTTTTCCTGGGAGTTTTCTGGACTTTGCTGAGTTTCTGACTGACGAATAATCGCATCAATAATAGCTTGAGGTTGGGTTGAGTCTAAGCCAAATTGTTGAGCAAGTTGGGCAGCAAATTCCTGATCTTGGTCAAGTCTGGTGGCTAATTCTTCTAAAGTTAAGGTGAGAGTTTCGACTTCGGGTTCTTCTGTGGAGGACTGGGAGGGCATGACTGGGGGGAGGCCATTTCCTAGGGAGGGAGGGGTGATCTGAGTTTCCATGATATCTGTCACGAAATGATCGGGCCCTTCATATTCCCAAACCGTACTATCTGATTCTCTGGTGTAGAGTTTTCGCCCAATTTCGTAAGCCGTTTGGCCTATAGGCTCTATGGCTTGAAAAGACTGGGCTAATTCCCCTAAACGCATCATGCGGGCAGCTAATTGTAAGTTAGGGGCTGAGGAGGCCAAAGCTTTTTGCCCAAATCGTTCTAACCAGTCCACCCAAAGTTTGGCTTTTCCCCGTTCCCCTAAATCTTCAAAATACTTGAGAATTCTGCCTTCATGCCATCCGTGGGCCACTCCATCTAGTAGCTGGCTAAACAAAAATTCGTAATCAGTGTCGGTTAAGGGAAGCTTAGCAGAGGTTTCCCCATTTTGATAACGGCCTGATGCCAAGGGAGATGAGGCAAAAAACTGACCTAAAAATTGTTTAATCCATTGCCAGATGCGTTTGAGTAAACCCTGCATATTAATGTTTCTAGACTTTGATGATGAAAGAGAAATCAGTATTTTGACAACCCTCGTTCAATTTTATCCTAATGGGGTCTGAATAAGTGAAAATGATCGGGATGATAAAGGTTAGAACGACTATTTTTACTAGGGTTTAGGGCTGGACTAATTAAATAAAGGGTGGTACGAATCAAGTTTTCTGCTTGGGTTACTTGGGCCATTTTTTCTAAGGGAACAATTCGGATTTTTTCATCGGGCCAACCAATGCGGAAACAGATGGCAACTGGGGTATTAGGGGGATAATATTTGAGTAATTTTTCTTGGGATGTTTCGACATGACGGGCGGCTAAATAAAGACATAAACTGGCTTGATGGGCCGCTAAACTGCTTAATTCTTCTGTATCAGGAACTTGAGACGCACTGCCACTAATACGGGTTAAAATAATTGTCTGTACTAAGTCGGGAATGGTTAATTCTGTGCCAATTTTTGCGGCTGCTGCTTGAAAGGCACTAATTCCAGGAATCAATTCAAAGGGAATATTTTCTGCTAAAAGTCTTTGTATTTGTTCATGAATGGCACTATATAAGGTTAAATCTCCTGAATGTAAACGAACCACTGAACAATTATTTTTTACCTTTTCAATCATCATTATCATGATTTCTTCCAAGGTTTTGTTACCTGTGGGAATTATATTGGCATCATCACGAACATCTTTTAAGATTTGTTGGGGTACTAAAGAATTAGCATACAAAATTACATCAGCTTGACTGATAATTTTATATGCTTTTAAGGTTAATAATTCGGGATCGCCTGGCCCCGCACCAATGAAATAAACTGCAGGTTTTAAATGAGTCATGTAGTTAATTATTTGGTTGGATATTCCGAGGAAAAATGGGAGGTATTCTTGATGCTCTTAAGCGATTAAATAATTGACTTAGAGGTAATTCAGCCTGAGATCCCACCAAATACATTGTATTAGGTTCTTGACTAATATATTCTCCATAAGCTGAAGTTAAAAATGGTCTAAATGCTTCGTTTTTGGCTATATAAACCTCGGCAAATCCCACTAATAGAGCATTACCATATTGATCCATAATATCTTGTTTAGGAATGGTTAAATCTGGAAAAGAATCGAGTAATGCTTTCATACTTGCATCCAATTTAGAAAAGTTGACGTGAGCTTGTCCTTGGACTAAAACAAAATATTTATCATCTGTATTAATCCAGACAAATGCTTGTAATTGTTCAATTACGGCAGGGGTTGCTGGATCACTGCTTCCTGCCCCTAAAATAACAGGAATTTTCACTTGAGACAGCCCTTCTGCGCCAAAAATTACGCTAGTAACTGGGTTAATTACTAGGGCAGATGTTACTCTTTCATCTCGAAAATTATAGTCTTTTCGTGGTAAATCTAAAGCGCGACATTGCAACACTAAAGACAAATTTGGCCCCCATATTCTTTGACCACAAACTTCTTCTAATCGATTAAAATCAAGGGTCGCACCTGCTACAGCTAAAGCTCCATAACCGCCAAAAGAATGACCCATAACTCCTACATTTTTTAGGTCTAAACGCCCGCCAAATTCTCGATCATTGCGTCTTTCTAATTCATCAATTAGATAGCTAATATCTAAGGGACGATCCACAAAATCATTGAGTTTAAACAGCTCTCTAGAAAAGCCATTTAACATAGACTCAAGTTGTTGAAAATCGCTGCCTGGATGTTGGGGTAATGCCACTAAATAGCCATAGGAAGCTAATTGTCTGGCCCGCTCTTCAAAATCTTCAGGACGGGAAGCTAACCCGTGAGATATAATAATTACAGGGGTTTTTCCTTCTCGCCATTGTTGGGGTTGAATCAAGACAACGTAAAAATCTTGTTGACGACTTTCATCTCTTAATTGAATCACCCTTCTAGGAGCAACCCCATACTTTCCAGGTTGACGAATATCGGGAAGATTAGAAAAATTAGGAACGGTTTCTGTTTGTGCTATTTGAGAAGATAAGGTTCTCATTTCTTCGACAACTTCATTAGTAGCTTGTCCTAATAATTCAACATAACCTGCTACTTGAAAAATGTCTTCAATGTTAAACTGCATATTAACAGCTAGATGATTCAAAACATTAAGCAAAGTAAGTCCTTCTTCTGGATCTAAAGCTGCTTGTACCATCGCCCCTCTTAAGGCATATTTCCCATTCCGTCCCCCTTGAATAGAAACTAAATTGCCCATTTGGGTGAGAATTTTTTCCCCGGTTGGGGTATTGAGAAAACGAGAAAGTTGCACCGCATTAATATCAGCCCGTTTTGATAAAGCTTCTCTAAATTCCGCTTTTTGTTCCGCATTAACCCCCGCCAAATTCATATAATCAGCTAATTCTCGATTAACAACACCTGTTCTCGCAAAGGTGTCTAAAGAATCAATTCCCAAGGATAAATTAATGGGGCCATAAATAAAGACAAGTCGTTGGGCTGCATTAACAGGAAAAGTTGTTAAGATAGCAGCTAAAGTTCCTAATGTTAGGTTTTTTACGGTTTTAGGGAAGGAACGCTGATGAGACGAAAAAAAAGCAACCATAATCTTTTAAAAAGGCGATCACTGTTGAGTGTTGCGTTACTTACTATAGCAGGATTGGACAAATTTTACAGGCTAAAACCCTGAAGGGTTAGGCTATACAAACAAAACCCGCCTTCGCGGGTTGAGCATTTCCCTATGCAGGATAGTTGTCAATTTAGCTTAAGAAACTAAGATTTTTGCCTCAATTAACCCTTCAAACAACTTTAGCCCTTCTATTGACCTGGTAAGGGCATCTGAAGCCCTTTCTGGGTGGGGCATCATCCCTAAAACATTGCCCTGTTTATTCGTAATTCCGGCAATATTATTAAGGGAGCCATTGGGGTTACTTTCCTGGGTTATTTCTCCACTTATGGCACAATAACGAAACAATACTTGACCTTTATCTTCTAACCCTTTTAACGTATCCTCATCCCCATAATAACGCCCTTCTCCGTGGGCAATGGGTAGGGTAATGACTTGATGAGGGGAATAAGCTTTTGTCCAAGGTGAATGATTATTTTCGACTCGGATGGAAACGCGATCGCAGATAAAATGTAAATCTCGGTTACGAATTAAGGCCCCTGGCAATAATCCTACTTCTGTTAATACCTGAAACCCGTTACAAATTCCTAAGACTAATTTACCTCGGTTAGCGTGTTCGATCACTGAAGGAATGATTGCTGAAAACCTTGCGATCGCCCCACATCTGAGATAGTCTCCATAACTAAAACCCCCAGGAATGACAATGACATCAAGCTCAGAAATATCAGTTTCTTGGTGCCAAATCATGCGGGTGGGTTGGTTTAATAACCCTTCTGTTACCGTGGCAATATCCCGATCGCAATTTGACCCTGGGAAGACAATAACACCAAATTTCATGATTTACCCCACAACGGTTTGACTAGCGGTAATTTCAAAGCGATAATTTTCAATAACAGGGTTAGCTAAAAGGCGATCGCACATTTCATCTAATTGTTGCTGGGCCTGACTTTCATTCTCAGCAGTCATGGTAAGCTCAATATACTTGCCAATTCTCACCTTTTCTACCCCTTCGTATCCTAATTGTTGGAGTCCAGACTGTACTGCTACTCCGGCGGGATCTAAAACCGATGGTCTGAGAGTAACATAGATGCGACAGTGATATTGTTGAGACATAAGTATAGGCTAAATTATATAATTAATAACAGGCTAAAGCCTGATTCTACAAAAACGAGCGTCCGCCTTCGCAGACTAATATCCTAGGTTGCGTAGGCAAACTTTGTTTGTATAGCCTAACTCTTTAGAGTTAAGCTATATTGTTTGTGATAACTTAGCATAACATCAAACTATGCTTTGATTGCTAAGTATAAATTAACCAAGCAAACTTACCCACTCCCCAAGCGAAATAAAGAAAGATCACTGACAGTAATAAAACCAGGAAAAAAATCATCGTAAAATAATCAGTTTTTGTTAAAATAGATTGGTGTAAATAGGTACGTTGAGAACTGCCTGAAAAAGCTTTTGATTGTAACACGACTTCTAATTTTTGGGACTTAGCCATTGCATTAAGAATTAAGGGGACAGCAATAGCTGCATAAACTTTTCCTTTGCGAATTAATCCCATATTTTCTAAAGCCAACCCTCGCAACCGTTGAGCATCTAAAATACCTTCTATTTCTTCTAATAATAAGGGAAAGAAGCGCAAAGTAGAGGAAAAAATAAAAACAATTTTATAAGGTATTTTCACTTGAACCATTCCCACAACCATGTGATTAATATCAGTAGTAAAAATACCCAAGGGAATAATTAAAACCATTGTCAAGGTCTTAAAAATAACATTTAATCCGTAGATAATTCCCTCTTGGTTCATGGTTAACCCTCCTACCCACCACCAAGTTTTAGGAACGGCAAAAATAGGGGTTAAAGTCTCTCTATCAATTAAGGTTTTGACCTGTTCAATATTAAAAAAGCCCATGGTAACTAAGAGTAGAAGATAAAAGGGAATCATCACTTTTAAAACTGTTTTCAAATACTCTAATTTTACTCCTGCAAATAAACAAGAAAAAGCAACAATTAAGGTTAAAATTCCCCCAGTGATCGGACTTTCCCAAATAAAAGCAATTAGGGTAATAACTCCCATCATAAGTAGCTTTGTTCGGAAATCTAAACGGGTAAAAATTGAGTCATGATCGACGGTTTCAAATTTCATCATGGGACAAAACACTCCGCTACTTCAGATGGGGTTAATAAAGGATATTTCTCATTAGAAATTTTACTTAATTGTTGTGCCAATAAAACCGCTTGAGGTGGGGTAATATAGGTAGATTCTAATAAGTCTGTTTGATGATAAACTTGACGAATTGGCCCATCTAATAAAATGGTTCCTTGTCCCATAACAATCACTCTTTCTGCATAGTCTGGCATTAAATATAAACGATGAGTAATTACGATGACTGTTTTACCCATTTGATGCAACTGACGACTCACTTCTAAAATAGCAAGAGATCCTTTATAATCTTGTCCTGTAGTGGGTTCATCAAAGATAATTATATCTGGTTCCATCGCTAAAATTGCCGCAATAATAATCCTAGCGCGATCACCTTTTGGTAAGGATAAAGGATGAGCATGACGCTGTTCTAATAATCCCATTTCCTGTAATGTTTCAGTTACTTTCTTCTCAATCTTTTTCTGATCATAACCTACATTTTCTAGGGCAAATGCTACTTCTTGTTCCACCGTCATACTAAATATTTGATTATCGGGATTTTGACCCACATAACCAATAAAACGGGCTAACTCACTTACCGATAAATTTCTCGTATCTTTTTGCCTAATTGTAACATTTCCACTCGTTGGTTGTAGCAGGTTTAAAAAGTGTTTTACTAAGGTACTTTTTCCAGCCCCATTTTGACCAATAATTAGTAAATATTCCCCTTCATAAATATTCACAGAAACCTGATGTAATGCTTGGGTTCCATCTTCATAGATATGGGTCAGATTTTGGGTGGATAATAAAGGTTGTTTGTCCCCTTGATTTTTCGGTTGAGAAAATTGAAAGGTTTGACGGATTTTTACGGTTTCTTCGAGAGATTTTATTGTATTAAAACTAGAATTTAAAGTAACAGGAATTTCTGGCAAAATAATTCCTTTTTTCTTGATTTGATAGAAGGTTTGAGCAACTTGAGGAGGACGTAAATTATGGGTTGTTAATAGGTCAATTTCTGAATAAATTTCCTTGGGTTTTCCCGTAGCAATAATTGCTCCCTCAGACATTAAAACCAGGCGATCGCTAAACTCTGCCATTTCTTCTGCTGCATGGGAAACCATAACAATTGTTACCCCCAATTCTTGGTTAAGTTCCTTAATAGTAGAAAACACTTCTTGAGAACCAATGGGGTCTAATTGAGATGTAGGTTCATCTAATATTAATAAAGTCGGTTGTAGGGCTAAAGCAGCAGCAATAGCAAGTCTTTGTTTTTGTCCTCCTGATAATTCTTGAGGGTGTTTTTGTTCTGTTCCATCTAAACGAACTGCGGCCAAAACATGAGGAATGCGGGCTAAAATTTCCTCTCTTTCTACACAAAGATTTTCTAAAGCAAATGCAATTTCATTTTCAACAGATGTAGAGATTAATTGAGTTTCCGGATCTTCAAAAACTGCTCCTACATAACGGGCTAAATGACTAACTGGATGTTCTAAAGTATCACAACCCGCTATATTAACATAACCAAAAAAACGCCCCCCATAAAACTGCGGAACAATGCCATTAAGGGTTAAACAAAGGGTTGTTTTTCCCGCCCCTGTGGGGCCAATAATTCCCAAAAATTCTCCTTGATGAATTTCTAAAGAAATATCTTTGAGAACAGGTTGTTGAGAATTTGGATATAAGTAGGAAACTTTCTCTAAACTAGCAATCAATTTCATAGTATAATTAGTAAATAGCTTCTTTAGGTTTCATTAGACCAATGGCCCGTAATCCCGCAATTACTCGCACCCCAATAAATGCCCCCACTAAAGCACGAACTAAGTTTTCTAAAGGCATAATAGGTGTTAGAAATAACCAGGTAGCTTCTGGCCAATTATAGATCGGATAAACTATGGCACATTTAATAAGATGAGACAATCCAGCAATCATCCAACTTCCCAAAAATAATCCTAATCCTACCAGAGGAAGATTAGAACTATTGATCCATCGAGCGAATAGAGTACGAGTCGGTAAAATAAACAATATTAGTGCTGACCAATCAATAAAAGAACCGACGATAATGATAGGAATAGAAACGCCATTTTTCATAGCAAGACTGCTATAAACAAATAAGCAAATTATAAAAATAATGGCTAGGCCAAACCACCAATATTTTCGCTTCTTACCTAATACCATTGACCCGGCTGTAAAACTGGTGATCATTGCCCCGAAAATTGAGACTAGGGGAATACCTGCGGTGTGGGGGGCTAAAAACACTCCAATTAAGGTACCAATGCCGCTGGCTGCTGCCCCACCAAAAGGCCCTAAAAGCCATCCTAAAAGGGGAAAAATGCCTTGACTTAAGGGAAATACCCCGCCAGACCCAATGGTAATGGAAAAGGGGATAAAAGCCAATACCGTAACCACTGCGGCCATGACCACAATATAATCTAAGGGAGTGCCATCTAAAGACGCGCTACCTAGGGTTTTAATTTCTCGTTCTTGTCCTTGGGGGGTGATAAAAAGTGACATGATTGGTTTAGTAAATATAGTCAAAATTCCCAATTTTGGGTGAGGAAGGATGACCGATTACTGAAAATTTATCTCCGAATTATTGTATCATATCTTCGCAAGTTTCTCGATTTTCACCAAAGATATTTTCGATTAACAACTTTCGACTAAATGGCCTTGCTTCTGAGAAACGTTTGATCTTGTTTCGCAAAATCATGGAAAAAAGTCAAGCTTAACTTGTCACAGATGCCGAACTCAGATACACTTATTCTATGTAAGTTTATCCAATCTATAAATACCAACTTGATTTATTACAATCCTGACATCATTTCCGACAATGACACAACGATTAGTCCTCCTAGCGAAAAAGCAATGATGACTGAAATCGATGCTAATCTCTTAGAGGAGATTCTTGTGTTTAAAGCAGCAAAAAGCAATTCATCTATTGCTGTTTTAGAATGGGGTTTTGGAAGAAGTAGTCTTTATTACCCTTCCGTATTAAATAAGCATGGCTATCAATTTACTTGGGATTCTATTGAGAATGATCGTGACTATTTTCAAGATTTTTTTAATAAGGTATCCCAGGATTTTGTGACTCCAAATACAGTTAATTTCTATCCTGAAAATAACCTTGATAATCTTGAACCAATTAAAAATAATGAATTAAGTCATCATCATTTTCACGTTTTTAATTTAGGGATTGTAAGATCCCCTTTTGTGATGAGTAAACCGACTAATTTACCCAATGGTGATGCTTATGTTGGATTACCCAGTAAGCTTAATCAAAAGTATGACATTATCTTAGTGGATGGACGATACAGAAGACGATGTGTAATCGAAAGTTCTTCCTTGATGAAACCTGATGGCATCACATTATTACATGATGCTTGGCGAACCTATTATCACTGTGCTTTTACCCATTTTAAACATCATAGGAGAATTGGTGAAGCTTGGTGGATAGGTTCTCAGTCTCCCCTGGATTTTTTAGTACCTACTTCCTGATTTTTTTATTTTATTAACCCAATTAATCAATATGGAAAAACTCTACGAAGGCAAAGCCAAAATTCTCTATCCCACTGATGATCCAGAGGTATTGCTAACCCACTTTAAAGATGATGCAACCGCCTTTAATGCCCAAAAACGGGGAACCATTCAAGGGAAAGGAGAAATCAACTGTAAAATCTCAACTGCCCTCTTTCAATGGTTAGAATCTCAAGGCATTGCCACCCATTTTCTTGAACAATCAGCCCCTGATCAAATGTTAGTGAGACGGGTAAAAATTCTGCCCCTTGAAGTCGTGATAAGAAACATTGCCGCCGGAAGTTTATGTCGTCAAACCGGATTAAAAGAAGGTCAAATTTTATCTTTTCCCTTGGTAGAATTTTACCTAAAAAATGATGAATTAGGAGATCCCTTATTAACCCGCGATCGCATTTTAATTCTCGAACTAGCGACCCCCGAACAAATAGAACAACTACAAAACCTTGCCCTAACCATCAATCAATATTTACAGCAATTTTTCGAGAGTTGTCAAATTACCCTGGTAGATTTTAAGCTGGAATTCGGCATTGATAGTCAAGGAAGACTCTTATTAGCGGATGAAATTAGTCCTGACACCTGCCGTCTTTGGGATCAAACTGAAACAGATCCCCAGGCCAGAGTCCTTGATAAAGATCGATTTCGTCGAGATTTAGGCCAAGTGGAAGCCGCTTATCAACAAGTACAACAGCGAGTCTTAGCAAAATTATCCCAAGGAAAAATCTAAAGATCTTGGAACATTCTCCGCTAGTCATAGTCAGGATCTTGGGTAATATGGCTCGGCTGTTAGGCACGTTGTTAGCTTATGATGGGTCAATAACAAGCAACGGATAACATTAAAAACGCTATAGCTTGATTGGGTGTGTGGACGTGTCAAACGAGATCAAAAAGTTACATTTCTTTCCCTTCCTGGGGATCATTCTGGCAACAACTGCGATATTGGTGGCAGGAAAACCTGTTCACGGGGAAGATCTGCCCTCGATGGTAAGCTTGAGTGAAGCAGAACCCTCCCTAGATTTTCCCGATCCTTTGGGGTTAGAAACTGCATCTGATGAACCTTCTGAGACGATGGAACCCTTTCCCAAGGTGTCTAGCTTAGAAAAAGCCATTGCCGCAGAATCACAACCTGTGACCCCTGCTGAGTCAGAGTCACCCCCAACAGAGGAACCAGGGGCCGCCGAAGAAACCCCAACGGAAGATCCTAATACTCCGCCACCGCCAAACATTCCTGAACCTGTCCCCCCCCCAGAGGAGAGTCCCAGTCCCAATGCTCCACCAGTCCCAGAAGGGTTGCAACCGCCCCCCCAAGAAGGGGAAGGAAGCAGCCAAAATGAGCCACGGGTATTGGTGGTAGAAGTGCTGATCGAGGGGGTCAACGAAGAATTAAAAAATTTAGTCTATAATACCCTTCAAACCAGACCAGGACGCACGGCTACCCGTTCTCAACTGCAAGAAGATGTTAACGCTATCTATGCCACCGGATTTTTTGCCAATGTGAAAGTAACCCCCGCCGATACGCCTCTAGGGGTACAAATCACCTATACCGTAGAAGCTAACCCCGTCTTAAATAATGTGGTGATTAATACCGTCCCTGAGCTTGAAGACAAGCGGGCTTTACCTCCCGAAGTCATTCAAGAAATCTTTGGCACTCAATACGGTAAAATCCTCAATCTACGAGATTTACAAGAGGGGATCAAAAAACTCAATGAATGGTATGCCGAAAAAGGCTTTGATCTCGCTCAAGTAATCGGTTCCCCTGAAGTCAGTGATGAGGGGGTTGTCACCCTAATTATTGCTGAAGGGGTGATTCAAAATATTCAAGTGCGGTTCTTTGATGCGGAAGATGAACCTGTTGACGGCAGAACCCGTGATTTTATCGTTACCCGTGAGATGCAACTCAAACCAGGGAACGTATTCAACCGTAGGACGGCCCAATTTGATTTACAGAGGATTTTTGGCCTAGGTTTGTTTGAAGATGTACGAATTTCCTTTAGTCCAGGGGAAGACGCTAGAGAAGTCATCGTTAACGTCGATGTGGTAGAAGGTAATACTGGATCATTGGCCGCAGGGACTGGGATCAGTTCTACTAGCGGACTGTTTGGGACGGTGAGTTATCAAGAACAAAACCTAGGGGGCAATAACCAAACCATCGGGGGAGAAGTGCAAGTCGGGGAAAGGGAATTGCTCTTTGATGTCAATTTTACCGATCCTTGGATTGCGGGCGACCCCTATCGGACAGCTTACACGGTAAACGGGTTCCGCCGTCGTACCATTTCCCTCGTCTATGATGGGGATGACTCCTCCATTAGAACCCTCAACGGCTTTGATAGTCCTAGGGTTGTGCGCTCAGGGGGGGGGGTTTCCTTTGCTCGTCCTTTATCTGATAATCCCTTTCTCAAACCAGACTGGCGACTGACGGCCGGCGTTAACTATCAACGGGTCCTGATTGAAAACTCTGATGGTGACATTGCTCCCCTTTCTGCTCCCCTTAATGGCTTTCCTGAACAACCCCTGTCCTTTAGTGATTCGGGACGGGATGATATTTTCACCTTAAGCTTTGCTGCGGCTCAAGATTTCCGTAACAACCCCTTACGGCCTACCAGTGGTTATGTGGTGCGCTTAGGAATAGAACAAACGGTTCCGGTGGGGTCAGGAAATATCGGGTTTACTCGTTTACGGGGTAACTATAGTTACTACATTCCCGTAGATTTTGTTGATTTAGGGTTTATTGAGGAAGATCAGCCTAAACCCCAAGCTCTGGCTTTTAATGTTCAAGCAGGAACGGTTTTTGAAGATTTACCCCCCTATGAAGCCTTTGTAATCGGAGGTAGTAATTCGGTGCGGGGTTACAATGAGGGGGAATTGGGTAACGGACGCAGTTACTTCCAAGCTACGGCTGAATACCGTATTCCGATTATTCCCTCTGTGGGGGCGACTCTCTTTTTTGACTACGGTACCACTATTAAATCTCAACGCTCTGTCCGAGGTATTCCTGGGGTTGTGCGGGGTTTACCCAGTGATGGTTATGGTTATGGTGTTGGACTTAGAATTCAATCCCCTGTGGGCCCCATTCGAGTAGACTATGGGATTACTAATGAGGGTGACTCTCGTGTCCATTTTGGCATTGGGGAACGATTCTAAATTTACACCTAGCTTGAAAACCCCGATTTTTTACTAAATAGTAAGGAAGTCAACATTGTTTGCTGTCTTTAAAAATCGGGGTTTTGTGATTTTTAAATCATGGTGCAAGATCTGAGTTTACAGATAAGACAGTTTAAAATGGCATTTTACGTCCTTTTTTGAGTTTATCCTAAAACAAGATAATTTATTATTCAAATTGGGAACCCTAACACTAGAGATAGAAGATAGGAAATGCTAAATTATGCTAAGAAAAACAACGAATCTTTTATTCGGGACTCTATTAGCGATCGCTACCATAAACAGCATCGAAATTCCCAAAACTCAACTAACCTCATCAAATTTGCTTAATTTTCAGTCAGAGGCCCAGGCCAGAAGTAGTGGGGGACGCAGTAGAGGGGGATCATTTAGTCGCGGTTCAAAAAGTTCCTTAAAATCTACTTCTCGTAGTAGTTCAACCTCTCCCAAAAAACCCTCAAGAGTCCGAGTTTATTCTGATAACAATCCCACTTATTATCATAGTCGATCTAGCACTGGCAGAGGAACCCAAATGGGGGGAACAGGAACAGCTATTTTTTTAGGATTTCTCTTTTTTGGTGTCTCAGGAATTATCATTTTTCTCGTCCTAAAAAATGTTTCAAATGCGAGTAATAATACTTCTAAAACGGAATCATCTAATCGAGAATTAGACAATGATATTGTTACTATTTCTCAGTTACAAATTGCCTTATTAGCATCAGCCAAAGATGTCCAATTAGAGTTATCAGAACTTAGTTTAAGGGCTAATACTAGCACGGAAGAAGGGTTAAGAGAATTGTTACAAGAGTCCATTTTAGTTTTGCTGAGACATTCTGAATATTGGAGTCATGGATTAGGCAATTCTGAAAAAATAAAGCTTGATCAAGCTGAAGCAAAATTTGAAGCTTTATCCTTAGAACAACGCAGTAAATTAAGCCAAGAAACCTTAAGAAATGTTGGGGGAGATCTCCAAGAAAAAACGGTTATAGCTCCTGAAGATGAATCTGCTATGTATATTGTGGTAACATTATTAGTAGGAACGGCCCATGATCGTCCCCTATTTAAAGAGATTAAGACCATAGAAGCAGTAGAAACAGCCTTAAAAACTTTAGCAGCAATGCCCCCTGATTATTTACTAAAATTAGAATTATTGTGGAGTCCGCAAGCAGAAAATGACAGCTTAACCTATGATGAATTTATTACTGAATACACTCTTATGGTACAATTAGTTTAAATGATAAATTACTCCCTTTTTAGTCGATTTCAAGGTGGTTTATTAGGTAATCTCATTGGCGAAACCTTAATTAATCGAGAAAAATCTCAATTTTGGTGGCGTGTTATGAGTGAAAAAGTCATGATGAAATTAATTGAAAAGGGAGAAATAACCTCAGAAGATTGGGCCGTGATCTCACCTGAAAACCCTAGCTTAAGTTCTGGAGAATTAATCTTAGGAATCTTCCCCTTAATGCTTCTTTTTTATGATGCTCCTTACCAGTTTCAGCAACAATTAGAACCATTGATTAACCTTTGGAATATTCCGTCAGAAACTGTAAAAGAAATCATATTTTTTTATGATTTATTAGGAGAAATATTAACCGAAAAACTCACTAAAAACAGCCCATTAAACCTTTTAGACATTGCGGCCAAAGTTCCCCTATCCTGGGAAACATCATTACAAAAAATCCAAGAATTTCTAGATAAAGGAACCCCTTTAACAGAGGTAAGTCGATATTTTCGACAAAAAATGTCTCCAGAAAAGACAATAATTCCCTTATCTTTATATTGTTTTAGTCGTACTCCTAATAATTTTCGCCTGAGTGTTTTACAAGGGATAAAAACAGGGTATCCTTTAATTAGCACCTTAACAGGAACCTTGTCAGGAGCCTATAATAGTGTTTTAGGTATTCCCATTGCTTGGCGTTTAGCTCAACAAATTGACCGAGATTGCCCCTTATCTTATCAACAAATCTTTACATTGTGGGAAATATGGGCGGGTGTTGACAAGGTAGCACGGGGAGAGACAATGGGAGACAAGACGGCAGTAAATTCACCAGGGGTAATGCAGCAGAGGCCCCCATTGATGCTAATTTCGCAAAAAGAATATTTACAACCCACATTCCGCACTTCAAAAAAGTAGTATGAAATACTACAGTTATCTCTGAT
>NZ_JAYGHQ010000017.1:125484-166115 GCF_034931425.1 Crocosphaera sp. XPORK-15E | reverse complement strand
TTTTGTTAGACGCAATCCCCTGTGAAGTTAGAAGCCCCGCAGGTCGCTACGCGGAATGCGTGGGTAGTTCACCAACTAAAATTAACCGCAAAAATGTTAGAATTACCTGAAGCATATACCAGAAGCCGAAAAAAATTATGATGGCTGCTAATGCAATTTCTTCTACCTTAACAACCCCTCCATTGGAAAACGGCGACAAACTAACCCGCGCTGAGTTTGAGCGTCGTTATCAGGCAATGCCTAATAAAAAAGCTGAATTAATTGAAGGAATTGTTTATATGGCATCTCCCTTACGAGTACAAGGTCATGGAGAACCTCATTCTGATATTATGACTTGGTTAGGGGTCTATAAAGCGGCAACACCAGGATTGATGTCTGCTGATAATACTACTGTGCGTCTTGATGCTGAGAATGAACCCCAACCTGATGCACTCTTGAGAATTAAGATAGGTGGACAATCAACAATTAGCGAGGATGATTATGTAGAAGGTGCGCCAGAATTAATTGTGGAAATTGCCGCTTCTAGTGTTTCCTATGATTTACACCAAAAATTAAAAGTTTATCGTCGCAATCAAGTTCAAGAGTATTTAGTTTGGCGGGTTTATGACCGTCAATTTGATTGGTTTAGGTTAAAGGAAGGGGAATATATTCAACTTGAACCGAATCAAGAAGGTGTGGTTTGTTCGCAAATTTTTCCTGGATTGTGGTTAGATAAAGCTGCCTTATTCGCGGGTGATTTGTCTAAAGTATTAGCTGTTTTACAACAGGGTTTATCAACCCCAGAACATCAAGAATTTGTCAAAAAGTAGAAGTTTCACCCTTTCACCGTTTTTTTGTTTCTAGATAGTATTGTATCGAGAGTGTTGGGAATAGGAATAATCAAACCTATCCCCAATATTTAAAACTCTAATCTACCTTATTATTTAACAAATTGGGGCATCACTTCCGCAGCAGTAAATAACCCATAAATTCCCCGATTATGTAAAGATAATCCGGCTTTGAGATAACCAAACGCTGGGCCACAAACATTTGCCGCCATGCTAGTTTCATCCCCTAATGTAAAGGTATGGGTCGAAATTTTCCCTTCAAAGGTACGTCCAGTAATCTTTACGTTTGTACTCAAAGGCTTGTTCGGGTTACGGGTATCGACAATGCCCCCAACGGTAACGCGATCGCGGGAACAAATACCAGCCAACTCTAACATAATATCGTCAGCGTGTTCCATATTTTCCAAGGTCAAAATGCCCTTAGTTTTATCTAAAAATGCCTCAACTTCAGCATCACTCATAGCCCTGGCTTTTTCTACATCAAACCCCGGTAAATGGGCAATATCTTCGCGGATAGTGGCCCGGTAGGCTTCCCAATTAGCAATACCCACCCCAAAGGTAATCTTAACACTGTGAATCTCGGTATAACTTTGGGCCGCAATAGCAGCAGCAGCAGTTAACAGTCCAGGAGTTGCCCCACAACCTGTCATGTAGGTGATGCCAGCAGCTTGTAACTCGTTTTGTAATCCTAGTAATTGTTCAACGGCACTGGTACGCTTTAGGGCATCTACAAGAACCCCTTTCCAGCCAGAGGCAATAAATTGTTTGGCCACGTCTGCCATAAACGTATTAGGTAGGTTAGGCAAGGCTAAGAAATAGCCATCAACCGAGGCCGTTTCTAATAAATCTTGAATACTGTTATTGCTGAGGGTGCCATAGGGTTCCAGATAACCAATTGATCCCTGTTGATGATAAGTGGCGATCGCTTGATCGGGATCTAACCCTCTCTCACCATAAGCATACCCTTTCAGATCGGCCGCAGCAACCCAAAGCATTTCTTGTTTTGGGGTGAGAACTCTGGTTGCAGCTTGTCCAAGTCCTCCAAATCCTAAGATCCCGACTTTCATAATTTGATGACTACTCATTATTAATATATGTTCTGACTGATTCTCTCTTTTTATTATCAATCAACAGGGGATCTTGAACGCACTTATCTGAAAATGAGTCTTTTTTGGCAGTCACAGCGAAGCGAGTGCCTTTGCATCGCCGTTTAACACCCACCAACCCCCCATTATCATTATCTTTTTTATTTTTCTAAAACTTATGTTAAAATCAAAATAAGCTGTTCAAATGCTTAAGAATTAATGCTATGGTTTCTCAACTAGAAAGCCCTAATAAACCAGAAATTATTTATCCAGAAAGAGATGGCAATCCTATGTCGGATAATACGGTTCAATTTCGGTGGATTACCACAATAAAATCTAATTTAGATTGGTTATTTACTGAAGATGAACAGGTATTTGTAGCAGGGGATTTACTCTGGTATCCTATAGAAAATAATAACAAAAAAAGACAAGCCCCTGATGTTATGGTAGTGTTTGGTCGTCCTAAAGGTGACAGAGGATCTTATCAACAATGGAAAGAGAATAATATTGCACCTCAAGTAGTCTTTGAGATACTTTCTCCAGGGAATACTCAAACAGAAATGAATAGAAAATTGCTATTTTATGAACATCATGGAGTAGAAGAATATTATATTTATGACCCAGATAAAAATGATTTTAGCGGTTTATTAAGGAAGGGGGAAACATTAGAAGTGATTGAAAAAATTGATCTTTGGGTTAGTCCCCGTTTGGGTATTCGGTTTCAATTAGCAGAACCTGAATTGATTATTTATTATCCTGATGGACAACCTTTTTCGAGTTTTACTGAGGAACGTCAACGGGCAGAGAATGAACGTCAACGGGCAGAGAATGAACGTCAACGGGCAGAGAATGAACATCAACGGGCAGAGAATGAACATCAACGGGCTGAACAATTAGCAGCAAAATTGAGAGAATTGGGCATTAATCCAGAGGAAATTTAACTCCCCAACTCCCTTATTATCTATATATATTTTATTAGCAATAATCAGCTTTTTAAAATTGGATTTAGTATTACAACAAGATTGATAATTGTAGAGTAAATCCTGGAACAATATCTTCACCGCTTAAGGTTATTGTTGCTGGATATTGAGTGATAGAACCATCTTCACGATAGACAAAAGCTTGTTTATTTTGGGGATCAATTAACCAACCTAATTTAACTCCATTCTCTTGATATTCTTGCATCTTTGCTTTTAATTTGGTTAAACTATCAGACTTAGAACGAATTTCAATCACAAAATCTGGTGCTAGGTTAAAAAACTCATCTTCTGCTTCTTTCCATCCTGAAGGTAAACGATGTTTAGCCACGAAAGCAGCATCAGGCGCACGAACTGCACTATTTGCTAACTTAAACCCCGTACTAGAACTAAAAACTTCCCCTAAATCATGCTTTTCTACCCAATTTAATAAATAAGCACCTGCTTTGATTTCTCTGTTTCCTGAAATTCGTCCAATAGGTGGCATAGTTACTAAAGTTCCATCAGCATTACGTTCAAAGCGTAATTCGGGGTTTTGTAGGCTTATTTGCAGTAATTCTGCATCTGTAATATTTTCGGTTAGCTGTACCATAAGGTCAATTAAATTATAGATCACTAATACAGGATTTAAAGGTGTTAAATCCCTACAAAAACCACGTAGGGGCATAATACCATTATGCCCATAAACCACTAATACAGGATTTAACAGTGTTAAATCCCTACAAAACCCTGTAGGGGCATAATACCATTATGCCCACAAATCCCCAGGATTTAACAGTGTTAAATCCCTACAAAAAACCGTAGGGGCATAATACCATTATGCCCACAAACTAACAGGAATTAACCCCGTTTAACCCGCTTACTCAATAATAAGCCACTACCTAGCATTGCTAAAGCTACAATGGTACTGGGTTCAGGAGTAGTTGCAGCAGAAGCAGAATAGGTAAGAGTTGAATTGTTTGTGTCATTAACACCAATCAATACACTAGCAGTACCGACAACGTTTAAGAAAGTACCAACACCAGGAAAATTCAAAACGAGTGCCTCTGTAGGATTCTGAGCCAAAAATGAACTGTTTAAGGCATCAATTGTGCCACCAGCGACAGTAAAACTATTTGCCCCTAGAATTGGAAAGTTTGCCAAAACATCAAAGGGGGTAGTATATCCCAATGCAGCAGGTGCTGAAGTAACGAAAACAGAAGTAGCGGCAAAAGTTCCATCCCCATCAGGTAATTCAATGGTTCCTTCAACTATACCGTTAACAGCACCATTAACATTACTGAAAGAGAACCCAAAGGTTGCCGCATTGGCCACATTAGCAGAACCGACAACGGTGGCAGCAGCTAATACTGTTGCACCAGCAAAGGCAGTTGACAGGGAAAGTTTATCAAACATGAAATTCTTGAGAATTTACTAAAAAGTCTCAGTTATTCTACCCCCCCGTTCATTTTGTCAAGTTTTATTCAAATTTATTCATAAATGCTTCCAATTTCTGGATTTTAGAGGACTTTTTGGGAGTCTTACTATAGCGCAATAGTTAATGAGACAGAAATTTCGACTATACCTTCTATAATTAACTTCACTAGGTATTAACAAGAGAAATAACAGCCATGCTCAAAAGTTATGACGTTACCATAGAAGGCGATCGCATTAAGTGGCTAGGTGAAAAACCAAAAGTAAGGGCAACTCGTGCCATTATTGTGATTGAAGAAGAAAGCTTATTGTCCTCAACTCCCAAACGAAAAACCCCTGCTCATTTAATCGGTCAAGGGAAAACATTAGGGGATATTGTTAGTCCTATAGTGGATCAAGAAGATTGGGAATGTCTTAAATGATTGTCCTTGATACTCATATTTGGTTTTGGTATATTTAGGATTTAACAGTGTTAAATCCCTACAAAAACACTGTAGGGGCATAATACCATTATGCCCAACTAAATCTGATCAATACAGCAATTCTTCGAGATTGTAGGGGCAGTGATCGGGTAAATTAATACCGTATTCCAAGGCAACTAGACTAACAGCATCTTGATAAATTTCCTCTAAGTCTTGTGAGAGTTTAGGTTTCATACTGGGTGAAATCTTGCGTTTTATGCCGATTTTGAAAGCTTGTATCTCAACTTGCCATTTTTTATAGCATTCCTCTAAAGGGGTGTAGTCAATTTTAAGGCGATGTTCAATCTGTCTCATCAGAAGACTAGACACAGCACTATAATCACTACGTCCAAAAGATTCAATCTCCTCGATAATGTTTTCCCAGTCTAAATCTTCTAAATTTCGCTCTCTTAAAGCTTTAACTTGCTCTATAGTCCATTGATAGTAATCTTTCTCGTAGGTTTCTGTCTTTACCACTCGACTCATAAGTTAAACTCCTATCTTTGTATAGAACCTTGGTAACTGCTTTCCTTGAGTTAAGATATTTTTTATAATAAATCTCAATCCTTAATCTGCGACTCTTTCACCTCCATGAATAGTACCTTCCTCAACTACCTCAAAAGTCCCAAACGTCCTGTACTCGTCTTTGACGGTGCAACCGGAACCTCATTACAAACCCAAAATTTGACCGCTGAAGACTTTGGGGGGCCAGAATATGAAGGATGCAATGAATATTTAGTCCATACCAAACCAGAAGCGGTTGAGAAGGTGCATAGAGGCTTTTTAGAAGTGGGTGCAGATGTCATCGAAACTGACACCTTTGGGGGGACTTCTATCGTCCTTGCAGAATATGATTTAGCTGATAAGGCTTACTATTTGAATAAAAGAGCGACAGAATTAGCTAAGAAACTGGCTCAAGAATATTCTACCCCAGAAAAGCCCCGTTTTGTGGCGGGTTCAATGGGGCCTGGGACTAAATTACCAACTTTGGGACATATTGACTTTGATACCCTAAAAAATGCCTACGTTGAACAAGCAGAGGGGTTATATGATGGTGGGGCAGATTTATTAATCATTGAAACTTGTCAAGATGTATTACAAATTAAGGCAGCTTTAAACGCAGTAGAAGAAGTTTTCGAGAAAAAAGGCGACCGTTTACCTATTATGGTTTCTATCACAATGGAAACTATGGGAACGATGTTAGTAGGAACAGAAATAAGTGCAGCAGTTGCTATTTTAGAACCCTATAATATTGATATTTTGGGGTTAAACTGTGCAACGGGCCCCGAACAGATGAAGGAACATATAAAATATTTATCTGAACATTGTCCTTTTATTGTTTCTTGTATTCCTAATGCGGGACTACCTGAAAATGTGGGGGGACAAGCTTTTTATCGCTTAACTCCCATAGAATTGAAAATGGCATTAATGCACTTTATCGAAGATTTAGGGGTACAAATTATTGGGGGATGTTGTGGCACTCGTCCCGATCATATTAAAGCATTATCCGAACTTTCTCAAGAGTTAAAACCAAAAGAACGTCATCCTATATATGAACCTTCTGCTGCTTCAATTTATAGCACTCAACCCTATATACAAGATAATTCATTCTTGATTGTTGGGGAAAGATTAAACGCCAGTGGTTCTAAAAAATGCCGTACATTATTAAATAAAGAAGACTGGGATAGTTTAGTCTCTTTAGCTAAATCTCAGGTAAAAGAAGGGGCGCACATTTTAGATGTTAACGTAGATTATGTAGGGCGAGATGGGGTGCGAGATATGCACGAAATAGCCTCCCGTCTTGTTAATAACATTACCTTACCTTTAATGCTTGATTCCACAGAATGGCAAAAAATGGAAGCAGGTTTAAAGGTTGCGGGTGGTAAATGTATTCTCAATTCTACTAACTATGAAGATGGAGAAGAACGCTTTTTAAAAGTGTTAGAAATAGCCAAAAAATATGGGGCAGGTGTTGTCGTAGGAACCATTGATGAGGAGGGAATGGGACGCACCGCAGATAAGAAATTTGAGATTGCAAAACGTGCCTATAATGCAGCAATAGAATACGGACTTGCTGCTTATGAAATTTTCTTTGATCCGTTGGCGTTACCGATTTCTACAGGGATAGAAGAAGACAGAGAGAACGGAAAAGCTACTGTTGAAGCCATAAAACGCATTCGAGATGAATTACCAGGATGTCATATTCTCTTGGGTATTTCTAATATTTCCTTTGGCTTAAATCCTGTGGCGCGACAAGTATTAAATTCAGTGTTTTTATATGAAACAATGCAGGTAGGGTTAGATGGTGCAATTGTTAGCGCAAGCAAAATTTTACCCCTGGCGAAAATAGAAGAAGAACATCAAAAAATATGTCGAGATTTAATCTATGATTTACGAGAGTTTGATGGGGATATTTGTACCTATGATCCTCTGACGAAGTTAACGGAATTATTCGCAGGGAAAACTACCAAAAAAGATCCCTCAACCACTGCTAATTTACCCATTGAAGAACGACTAAAACAGCATATCATTGATGGGGAAAGGTTAGGGTTAGAAGATGCACTGTCAGAAGCTTTAAAACAATATCCACCTCTTGATCTTATTAACATCTTTTTACTAGATGGAATGAAGGTAGTAGGTGAGTTATTTGGTTCGGGACAAATGCAATTACCTTTCGTGTTACAATCTGCCCAAACGATGAAAGCTGCTGTTGCTTATTTAGAACCTTTCATGGATAAAGAAGAAGGGGATAGTAATGATAGTGGAAAAGGTAAGTTTATTATTGCTACAGTTAAAGGAGATGTTCATGATATCGGTAAGAATTTAGTTGATATTATTCTCTCTAATAATGGCTATAAAGTCATCAATTTAGGCATTAAACAACCTGTTGAGAACATTATCCAAGCTTACGAAGAACATAAACCTGATTGTATCGCCATGAGCGGTTTATTGGTAAAATCAACTGCATTCATGAAGGATAACTTAGAAGTATTTAATGAGCGAGGAATCAATGTTCCTATCATCTTAGGAGGTGCAGCATTAACCCCTAAATTTGTCTATGAAGATTGTCAAAATACTTATCAAGGTAAAGTTTTCTATGGAAAAGATGCTTTCTCAGATTTGCATTTTATGGATAAATTAATGCCAGCAAAATTAGCAGAAAGTTGGGACAATTTACAAGGATTTTTAGGTGATTTTAGCAATAATAATAGTTTATTCCAAGAAGAAAGAGCAGAAAAAGCAGCCGCGCAATCTTCTGAAGAAAAAGACAAATCAACAACATCAGAAACCTCTGTAGTGATCGATACAAAACGGTCTGAAGCTGTCGAATTAATAGAACCTGCAACACCGCCTTTCTGGGGAACAAAACTCTTAAAACCAGAAGAATTTGATTTAACTGAACTTTTCTGGTATTTGGATTTACAAGCATTAGTTGCAGGTCAATGGCAATTTCGGAAGCCCAAAGAACAGTCACGGGAAGAATACGAAAAATTTTTGAGTGAAAAAGTTTATCCTATTTTAGAAGAATGGAAACAGAAAGTTATTACGGAGAATCTGTTACATCCTACGGTTATTTATGGTTACTTTCCTTGTCAGTCTGAAGGCAATAACTTGTTGATTTATGATCCAGAAATCATCGAAAATCATGATAATACAATCCCCGAAAATATAGACCCTATTTGGGTATTAGAATTTCCTCGTCAAAAATCAGGTCGTCGTTTATGTATTGCCGACTTTTTTGCCCCCAAAGAATCAGGCTTAATTGACGTATTTACGATGCAAGCAGTAACAGTAGGAGAAATTGCCACAGAATACGCACAAAAACTCTTTGCTGCTAATGATTACACCAATTATCTCTACTTTCATGGTATGGCAGTCCAAACTGCCGAAGCATTAGCAGAATGGACACACGCCAAAATCCGCCGAGAATTAGGATTTGGGGACAAAGAACCGGATAATATTCGAGAAATGCTACAACAGCATTATCAAGGTTCCCGTTACAGCTTTGGATACCCTGCTTGTCCTAATATTCAAGATCAATATAAACAGTTGGAATTGTTGGGTTGCGATCGCATTAAAATGTATATGGATGAGAGTGAACAAATCTATCCTGAACAGTCTACAACTGCCATTATTACTTATCATCCCCTGGCTAAATATTTTAGTGCTTAGGTTCGTAGTAAGCTCTTAATGGCTATTTTAGGGCTAAAGGGCTTACTAGGAACGTTTATATCGCACTCGCCAAAAATTTTTAGATTAGGGGTACTTGACAAAAAAAGTAGATTAACCTAGTATGGTAAATGGTCTGTATGGGGCTATAACTCAGTTGGTAGAGTGTCACAATGGCATTGTGAAAGTCAGCGGTTCGAGTCCGCTTAGCTCCATTTTAACCCAATGTCGGGCAGAATTCCCTCATCCTCGTGATTGTTAGGGATGAATGTCCGACCCAAAAATAAACTACGAAGTATCCATTTTCTCTTATCTTGTGTTATACTTTTATCATAAACAATTTTCGTGTGAAACCATTGTACAGAGCAGTAAAGGTAAGAATATACCCAACATCTGAGCAATCCCAAAAACTTAGCCAAGTGATGGGATGCTCACGGTGGTGGTGGAATTATGCTTTGAATCTGTGCAATGAGACTTACAAGGAAACAGGTAAAGGGTTGAGTCGGGTAGCCCTCAATAAAGTTTTACCAAAGCTCAAAAAAGATGAAACAACTGCATGGCTAAAGGAATGTTATTCTCAAGTCTTACAGTCAACAACTTTGAACTTGACTAAAGCTTTTAAGAACTTTTTTGAGAAAAGAGCCAAGTATCCTAGATTCAAGTCTTATCATGGGAAACAATCTTGTCAATATCCTCAGAACTGCGAGGTAGTAGATAGAGGCGTAAAAGTTCCCCAAGTGGGTGTGATTAAAGCTTCTATTCACAGAGTATTTGAAGGTCAACTCAAGACTGTTACTATTACTAAAACACCAACAGGAAAATATTATGCGTCATTGTTATTTGACACTGAACAAGAAATTCCAACCCCCCATGTCCCCCCTAATAGGGGGGATGTAAGGGGGGTTAAAACGGTTGGTATCGACTTAGGACTAAAAGACTTCTGTATTACCCATGATGGACAAAAAACATCTAAATATGCCAATCCTAAACATCTTAAAAAACATGAGAAAAACTTATCCAGAAAACAAACTAAATTAGCCCGTAAGAAAAAGGGAAGTAAATCAAGAGAAAAAGCACGAAAGCTAGTAGCTAGAGTTCACGAACGTATTAGTAATGCCCGTCAAGACTTTCTACATAAATTATCAAGAAAAATTGTCAATGATAATCAAGTAGTGGTCGTTGAGAATTTGAACGTCAAGGGTATGGTTCGTAATCACAACTTAGCTAAAGCTATTTCTGATGTCGGATGGGGAATGTTTGTCAATTTTCTTGACTATAAACTACAACAAAAAGGCGGTTTCTTAGTAGAAATTGATAGATGGTTCCCGTCCTCTAAAACTTGCTCTAATTGCCTGTATCAAATGTCAGAAATGCCATTAGATGTAAGCGAATGGACAAGTCCTGCGTTGTGGAACACACCATGATCGTGATGAAAACGCCAGCAAAAACATTAGAGCAGAAGGCATCAGACAACTTGCCCTGCTTGCCCTGCTTGCCCTGCTTGCCCTGAGCCAAGCCGAAGGGAGCCAAGCCGAAGGGAGCCAAGCCGAAGGGAGCCAAGCCGAAGGGTTATCGGTCTTAGGAACTAGGACTGCTGCTGAAGGAGGGGAAGTAAGACCTTCATGTGGTCGTAAGTCTGTCTTGAGGCATTCCCCTGTGAGTTCAGAAGCCCCAACTTCAGCGTAAGCAAGTTGGGGTAGTTCACAAGTTGTAACTGCTAATTGCAATCTTTCTTTGCCCATTCTCCGTATAATAGTAAAATATATGTCTTGATAGATACGGAGGGCTAATCGATTGTCCAAGCTAGTCAACGTTGCTATACTAGGAGCGACAGGGGCCGTTGGCACTGAGTTACTCGAACTCTTAGACAGCCGCAACTTTCCTATTGCGAGTCTCAAACTCTTGTCTTCTCCTCGCTCAGCAGGAACAACTCTGACGTTTAAAGGAGAAAAAATCAAGGTTGAGGCCGTAGAAGCGACTTCCTTTAAGGGAGTTGACTTAGTATTAGCGTCTGCGGGAGGCTCTACCTCTAAGGCTTGGGCAAAAACTATCGTTGACTCAGGGGCCGTGATGGTGGATAATTCCAGTGCCTTCCGTATGAACCCAGATGTGCCTCTAATTGTTCCAGAAATCAACCCGGAAGCGGCGGCTAACCATCAGGGAATCATTGCTAACCCTAACTGTACCACCATTCTCCTAGCTGTGGCTATTTACCCCTTACATCAATTTCAACCGATTAAGCGTATTGTGGTAGCTACCTATCAGTCTGCTAGTGGGGCCGGGGCCAGAGCAATGGAAGAGGTTAAAATTCAATCTCAAGCCATTTTAAACGGAGAAGCCCCTCAAGCGGAAATTTTACCCTATCCTTTGGCTTTTAATCTTTTTCCCCATAACTCCCCCTTAACGGATACGGGATATTGTGAAGAAGAGATGAAAATGGTCAACGAAACCCGTAAAATATTTAATGAGCCTACTTTGAAAGTTACCGCTACTTGTGTACGGGTTCCCGTATTGCGGGCCCATTCAGAAGCCATTAACTTAGAGTTTGGCAAGCCTTTTCCAGTGGCTAAGGCACGGGAGATTATTGCTCAAGCTCCAGGGGTGCAACTCCTAGAAGATTGGCAGCAAAACTATTTCCCTATGCCGATAGATGCTTCTGGGAAAGATGATGTCTTAGTCGGTAGAATTCGTCAAGATATTTCTCATCCTTGTGGCTTAGAATTATGGCTTTGTGGTGATCAAATTCGCAAAGGGGCGGCATTAAATGCGGTACAAATTGCTGAATTGTTGATGGACAAAGATTGGCTTAAACCCACCAAGACTAAAGAAATCACGGTTTAAATATTAAAGAAAAACCAGTTTGAAAATTGACCACTGAGATAACTGTAACTGATAACAAAACGAATGAGTGAGCCAAGTTTTGGAAGGGTAATCACCGCCATGATAACGCCCTTAGATGGAGATGGGAATGTTAATTATGCTGTTGCTGAAGAATTGGCTGCTTATTTGGTGGCCAATGGTAGTGATGGGTTGGTGATTTCTGGGACAACGGGAGAATCACCGACTTTGAGTTTGTCAGAAAAATATCAGTTATTTCAGGTGGTTAAAAACGCAGTCGGAAATAGGGCAAAAGTGATCGCGGGTACAGGAACAAATGCGACTAACCACAGCGTAGAAATGACGCAAAAAGCTGCTACAATGGGATTAGATGGATCTTTACAGGTGGTTCCTTATTATAATAAACCACCCCAAGAAGGACTTTATGAACATTTTAAAACAATTGCTCAAAGTGTAGGCGATTTCCCGATAATGTTGTATAATATACCTGGGCGCACTGGACAGAATCTTCTGCCAGAAACCGTTATCAAATTAGCAAAAATCGATAATATTATTGCTATTAAAGAAGCGAGTGGAAATTTAGAACAAGCCTGTAAAATTCGCCGAATGACTGACCCATCTTTTTTAATTTATGCGGGAGATGATTTTTTGACTTTACCTTTACTTACGGTTGGCGGGACTGGCATTGTTAGCGTGGCCAGTCATCTAGTTGGCAAAGAAATTCAATCTATGATCCAGGCTTTTGAAAATGGTCAAGTGAAAATAGCCACCGAGATTAATTTGAAACTTTTTCCCTTATTTAAAGTCTTATTTTGTAGCACTAATCCAATTCCCATTAAAGCGGCCCTAAATTTACTAGGATGGAAAGTGGGGGGGTTAAGACTGCCTTTACTGGAGCTTTCGACTGAGTTGCAACAAGAAGTTAAATCGGTTTTGCAAGAATTATCCCTGATTGAAGGCTGACAGAATAGTCAAAATTAGCTAGTCTAAGCTGAATAATCAAGCATCTTTAAACAGTAGATTTCAAGGTTATTAAATTGCTCTACCTAGCAGTTTTTATTAAGATTCTCAATTTTTTACCAAAAGGTTCATAACTGAATGACTTTAACTTTAAGGAGCCAAATGAGTCCAACTAAAAAACAACCGACGCTGAAAATTATTCCCTTGGGGGGATTACATGAAATCGGCAAAAATACCTGTATTTTTGAGTATGATGATGAGATCATTCTTTTAGATGCGGGACTGGCCTTTCCTACGGATGAAATGCACGGGGTCAATATTGTTCTCCCTGACATGACCTATTTACGGGAAAATCGTCATAAAATTAAGGGAATGATTGCCACCCATGGCCATGAAGATCATATTGGTGGTATTCCCTATCATTTGAAGCAATTTGATATTCCCATTATCTATGGGCCAAGACTGGCCATGGCCTTATTACGGGATAAATTAGAAGAAGCAGGGGTGAGCGATCGCACCACCTTACAAACCGTTGGCCCAAGAGAAAAGATACAGATGAGTCCTTCCTTCATGGTTGAATTCATCCGTAATACCCATTCCATTGCCGATAGTTTCACCGTTGCCATTCATACGCCTTTAGGGGTTGTGATCCACACGGGAGACTTTAAAATTGATTACACCCCTATTGATGGGGAAAACTTCGACTTACAAAGATTAGCCGAACATGGAGAGAAAGGTGTACTCTGTTTGCTCAGTGACTCCACCAACTCAGAAGTGCCTGGGATGACCCCCTCCGAGCGTTCAGTCTACCCTAACTTGGATCGCATTATTTCCCAAGCACCAGGGCGGTTAATGATCACCACCTTCGCATCTTCAGTGCATCGGGTCAATATTATCCTGCAATTAGCGCAGAAAAATCAGCGAAAAGTTGCGGTAGTGGGACGTTCCATGTTAAATGTCATCGCCCATGCGAGAACCCTAGGCTATATAAAATGTCCTGATGACGTATTCATTCCCCTGAAAGCGGCCCGAAATTTACCTGATGAGAAGGTCTTAATTTTAACCACCGGATCACAAGGGGAAACCTTAGCGGCCATGACCCGCATTTCCAAAGGAGAACATCCCCATATTAGAGCGCGTCAAGGGGATACGATCGTCTTTTCTGCTAACCCCATTCCTGGGAATACTATTGCTGTTGTTAACACCATTGATCGCTTAATGATGCAAGGGGCCAACGTGATCTATGGTCGTCATCATGGCATTCATGTCTCCGGCCATGGGGCCCAAGAGGAGCAGAAATTAATGCTGGCCTTAACCCGTCCGAAGTTCTTTGTTCCGGTTCACGGGGAACACAGAATGTTAGTGAAACACGCCCAGACCGCTTATAGTATGGGTGTTCCGGCGGAAAATATGGTCATTATCAATAATGGGGACATTGTAGAATTGTCAGCCGATAGTATTGGGGTGACGGGAGAAGTGTCTTCTGGTATTGAATTAGTAGATCAAGCTGGTGTTGTGCATGAACACGTGATGCAAGATCGTCAACAATTAGCCCAAGATGGGGTGGTGACGGTAGCGGCCCCCATTAGTTGGGACGGTCAATTATTGACTCCACCACAAGTGCATTTACGGGGTGTGGTGACGAAAGTTGAACCATCTTTGCTGCGACAATTGATTATTCGGGCCATTGAAAATCTATTAGAGAATCGCTGGGCCGAATTTACCTCAAAAGGACGGACAACCAAAGTTGACTGGTCATTGCTACAAGCAGAAATTGAAGGAACCTTACAGCGACTCGTAAAACGGGAATTACGCAGTTATCCGTTGGTGGTGTTTCTCTTGCAAATGCCAGAACAACCCCTAGAAACGGAACAACCCCCAGAAACGGAACAACCCCCAGAAATGGAAAAACCACAGACATCGACTAAAACCTATCGTCGTCGTCGTTCCACCGCCTCAGCGACTTTGTAAGTCACGGCTGTAGGGGCCAACGGCCGTTTGCCCCTGGCTCTTAATAACAACTGTTCAGATGTATGGTAGTAGGGGCTTAATAATATTAAGCCCCTACTGCTGTTACCCTATAACTTTTCTTAAGGCCCCCATAAACCCGTAAACTAGAAAGTGGCCATATTTGGTAACGCAGTTAGAAATATAAAAGGAAACATCATGGCAACAACTTCAGATCCGAATCAAAAAACGCCCCTAGAAATCCGAGAAATTCAAGAATTAGCGATCGCTATCTCGGCAAAAAATATCAATCCCACCATGCTTTCTCAAGAGTTTCTCAAACAAACTGGTATTGTTCCCAATGAGTGGGAATTAGGGAAACAACCTGTTTTGGGGCCGAATTTATCTCAAGTCACTTTCCAAAATGGTGTCAGTATTGTTGCTCAACCCCGCAACATCACCTTTATGGAGTCTATTGGCACCAAAAACCCTAGTGAACTTAATATCCCTAATATTGCTCGTCAGTATGTGGACAAACTGTCTAATGCTGAGTATCAAGGGTTGTCTATTAGTCCCAAAAGTTTGATTCCCTTTCCGGGGAGTGAAAATGGGGCCAGAAATTATATTACGAGAACCTTACTATCTCCTGGCCCTTGGCAAGATTATGGTAAAGCTCCTGTACAGGCAGGATTGAATTTATTGTATCAGCTAGATCGTTGTCAGTTTAGTCTGAGTATTAATGAAGCTAAAATCCAAATGCCGGATCAATCTTCCATTCCTGCTTTATTATTTGCGGGCAATTTTAACTACAATGTGGGTAGTAATAGTCCACAAGAAATATTGGAACAGTTAAAAAAGGGAATTGATGATTGGAGTTCAGATTTGAAAGACTTTCAGGAAATTGTCAATCAGCGATTTTTAGCACAACAACAAGAAAGTCTTTTTCCTGGTGCATAATCTGTGAAATTGCTCAATTTTTAACCTTGTTCCGTGAGAAGTACCCCGATTTTTTACCAAATAGTAAAAAATCGGGGTTTTGTGATTTTTAAATCATGGTGCAAGATCTCAGTTTTAGCTTAATTGTTTTATTACATCAATGTTTGCTAGATTAGAAGTAGATTGTCACGATTAGTGAACAAAATGGACGAGATCATGTTTGGGCAGCCTTTACTCCTAATAGTGGGAGGAATCTTAGTGATTTTATCTACTTTATTATATTTTGCATTTTATGGGCAACAAATACAACTAATTAGGAAAACAAACAAAAACAGTAAACAAGGAAAAGCAGAAAGTGATTTCAAGGAAATCAGAAAAGAACCAATAAATAATCAAAAAGAATTACTTCAAATAATTGTTGACAATATTCCAATTATGTTGGCTTTTTTTGATAAAGATTATAATGTTAAGTGGATTAATAAAGAATGGGAAAATGTTTTAGGTTCTAGTTTAGAAGATATTAAAAAGCGAGATATTTTAGCTGAATTATATCCTGATCCTATCTATCGTCAGTATGTAATCAATTTTATTAAATCTGCCCAACAGACTTGGGGAGACTTTAAAACTACCTTACCCAATGGCACTATTCTTGATACGGCCTGGATGAATATACGTCTGTCGGATGGTAGTAATATCGGCATTGGACAGGATATTAGTAAACGAAAAGAAATGGAACTTGCCTTGCAAAAGTCAGAAGCAAAATATCGTTTATTATTTGAAGAAAATCCTCATCCTTTATGGGTATATGATTTAGAAACATTACAATTTCTAGAAGTTAATGAAGCCGCAATTAAACATTATGGTTATTCCCGTGAAGAATTTTTAGAAATGACCATAGAAAATATTCGTCCTGCGTCAAATATTCCTATGTTAACAAAGTTTCTAACAACCCATAAGAATCAGATCAATAAATCTGGGGTTTGGCAACATAAAAAGCGTCATGGAGAACTGATTTATGTCGAAATTACTTCCCAGAAAATCATGTATTTAGAAAGAGAAGCTAGACTGGTTTTAGTCAATGATATCACTGAGAATCTTAAGGCTAAAATGGAGTTAAAAAAAAGTGAGAAGCGTTTTCGACAAGCGATTATTCATGCACCGTTTCCGATTATTATTCATGCTGAAGATGGAGAAATTTTACAAATTAATGATACTTGGACTGAGTTAACTGGATATACTCATGATCAGATTCCAACTATGGATGATTGGATAGAAAAAGCCTATGGAGAAAAGAAAGAGATTATTCGTGCAATTATTGAGCGTCTCTATCATTTAGATTGCAAAGTTGATGACGGAGAATTTACGATTAAAACGGCTCAAGGAGAAGAAAAAACTTGGCAATTTAATTCGTCACCTTTGGGAAGACTTTCTGATGGAAGACGCATAGTTATTTCTATGGCAATTGATGTAACTCAGCGCAAACAAGCAGAAGAAAAATTACGTTATGATGCATTACATGATGCTTTAACTGGCTTACCAAATCGACTTTTATTAATGGAGCGATTAGCACAATCAATTGAACGAGCTAAACGCCATAAAAATTATCGATTTGCTCTTATTTTTCTGGATTTAGATCGCTTTAAAATTATTAATGATAGTCTGGGCCATAGCATCGGTGATCACCTGTTAATTCTCATTGCTTCTCACTTAAAAAATTCTGTTCGTGCTGTTGATACCGTGGCTCGTTTAGGAGGAGATGAATTTATTATATTATTGGATGATTTACAGGAAGAAATTGAAGCATTACATATTGCAGACAGAATTATTGAAGCCATAAAAACACCATTTAAAATAGATAATCAGGAAGTCTTTACAACAGCCAGTCTGGGAATTGCTTTTAATAAACAAGAAAATGAAAATGCTGATCATATCCTGAGAAATGCTGATTTAGCAATGTATAAGGCGAAGGCACAAGGTAAGTCACGTTATGTTATTTTTGATCAAGAAATGCACGCTCAAGCGCAAAAATTGCTTGAGCTAGAAACTAATTTGAGATTAGCCCTTAAAAATCAAGAATTCCTGCTTTATTATCAACCAATTCTCTCTCTTTCAACTCAAAATTTAGTTGGTTTTGAAGCTTTAGTGCGGTGGCAACATCCCCAAAAAGGCTTAATTTCTCCTGATCATTTTATTCCGGTTGCAGAAGAAATAGGGTTAATTATTCCTTTGGGGGAATGGGTTTTATTAGAATCTTGTCGTCAATTAAAGCGTTGGCAACAGCAATATTCTCAGTTGCAACATTTAAAAATAAGTGTTAATCTGTCAAGTCAACAACTCAAAGATCACCAGATTGTTGAAAAAATTGATAATATTCTGAGTCAAACTGGATTAGATCCCAATTGCTTAAAGCTTGAGATTACAGAAAGTATGCTGATGGAAAATAAAAGCATTGCTAGAGATATTTTATTACAATTAAGGGAACGGGGAATAGAGATAAGTATTGATGATTTTGGGACGGGTTATTCTTCTTTAAGCTATCTTCATCATTTACCTGTTGATAGTTTAAAGATTGATCGTTCTTTTGTGATTAATATGAATCAAAGTGAAGATAATATAAGAGTGACTGAAGCAATTATTACTTTAGCACATCATTTACAGCTTGATGTGATTGCTGAAGGAATAGAAACGGAAAAAGATTGGCATCAATTACAAGAATTAGGGTGTGAATTTGGTCAAGGATATCTCTTTTCTAAACCGTTGCCAAGTCAAGAAATTGAGGCAAAACAGTTTTTATTTGAATTTTGATTAAAATGTGGTTTTAGGTGGCTTTTAAAGTTAATTCTTAGGGCTAAAGTCCTTACTACAAACGTAGATTATTTATGCTTTATTTACCTTTAAAGACCGTAAACGGTTTAAGGCTGCGGCTAGTTCAAAGCGGCGAAATAAGACAAAATCTCCTTGGGGAAACTCACTTAAAATATCTAAGCTTTTACTATTAACGTCTATTATAACATTATCTAAAATTTCTGACAAGGTATTTTGACGATTCATGTATTTATTTTTAGCATAAATAATCGCTGCAGCAATGGCACGTAATTGTCCCGTTTCAACAATTTGTTCAACAGCAGTTAAGTCAATATCTTCTGTCCCAAAAACTACTTCATCTACATCCCTAACTTTTACTTTAACTTCTCGTTTTCCTCGACTGGGATCAATACTATCAGCAAGGGGAATTCTTGGAGTAATTGTGCCAAACTTTTTACCCCCTTCTCTTATCCTTTCATTGGGAGTTTGTTGAGCAATTAGTTTAGCTTTTTCTGTAACATCATGAGGTTGAAAATTGTCCATAGCAATGACAGTATTAGCGACATCAAAGTAGTCGCCACTTCCTCCCATAACTAATATAGTAGATACTCCATACTCTGTATATAATTGTTGAATTTTATCAATAAATGGGGTAATGGGTTCTTTATCTTTTGCAATTAACTGTTGCATCCTGTGATCGCGGATCATAAAATTAGTAGCGGCAGTATCTTCGTCTACTAATAACACCTGAGTTCCTACTTCTAATGCTTCAATAATATTGGCTGCTTGGGAAGTGCTACCACTGGCATTTGTGCTTGAAAAATTATCAGTTGATCTCTGTTGAGGCAACTGATTAATAAATGGGGAAATATCTACTCCGACAATACTTCTGCCATCTTCTGCCCTAATTTTTACGGCTGATGGATCGCTGATAACGAATTCTCTACCATCTCCAGGAATATGATTATAAATCCCTAATTCTATGGCGCGTAATAAGGTAGATTTTCCATGATAACCACCGCCAACAATTACAGTAATACCTTGGGTAATTCCCAGACCTTTGATTAATCCTTGGTTGGGACAATTAAAAGATACTTCTAGAGATTTAGGTGATTGAAAGGGGATATAATTAGTTTCTAAAGGATGAGCATCAACACCACTTTTACGAGGTAAAATAGAGCCATTAGCAATAAAAGAAACTAAACATTTTTGAGGTAATTCTTGACGTATCCAGTCCGCATCTTCTGCGGTTTCAACTTGTTGTTGAATTGCTTTTGAATCTAAGGCAGAATATTTTAAAGATTGCTCAATAATATTAGGAATATCTTCACATAACATTTGAGCCGCTTGACGACCTAAAATAGTGCGTCCTCTGGCGGGAAGTCCCACAAAAAAACGAATTTCTATAGTTTCATTATTGACAGTTGCTGCTGTTCTTTGTAATATTTCTTGTCCGACTTTAACAATGCTAATTAAACCACTTTTACCCGTTCCTCTGGGACTACTTATTTGATAACAAGCTTGATAAAATTGACGGATCAAATAATCTTCTAAAGCAACCTTTCTGCTATGATTTTGATAAAGATTAGGCGGGAATTTAGCGACAGATTGAGGTATTTTTATAATCAGTTTACTAGGAGAAGCAAAGGGATCACCTTGAATATGTTCAATGATTAAGGTAAAATCAGGAAATTGATAACTTCCCTTAATATCTTTATAAGCTTTATAACCTCGTCCATCAAGTTGTAATAGGTGATTAAATAAGTCCTGATTGTTCATGATAATAATCTATAATAAAGAAGGATAAAGGATTATTTTATGATGTTTTTCCAAAGTTATACACAACCCGAAACCCATTATAATAGCTACGATTATTACGTTGAACTTTATTACGGGTTGCAGAACGACAATAAAAAGGAAAACCACCCCAAGAACCCCCACGCATGGGCGAATATTGCTCATTTCCATCTAACCAAATGTTACCATCTTTTGGGGCATTTTTGTAATTTTCATGCCAAGTATCTGCACACCATTCCCATACATTACCGTGCAGATCATATAAACCAAAATTATTGGGATGAAATTGACCAATTTCAGTGGTTTGTTCACGATAAATTCCGAGGTTTTCTTGTTGATAAGTCGTCCGACTATTATAATTAGCTAATTCACTGGTAATGGTTTCACCAAAATGGAAGGGAGGATAGGTTTCTTCTCCATCAATTCCTCGATAATTACTAGGGTTAAGAATAGCACGACAAGCATATTCCCATTGTGCTTCACTAGGTAGTGTAACATCTATTCCTATAGTTTGAGATAGCTTTTCACAAAATTCTAAACAATCATAAAAAGAAACGTTTTCAATCGGTCTATTTTTCCCTTTAAAATAAGCAGGATTATTTCCCATTATTGTTTCCCATTGTGCTTGAGTAATGGGATATTTACCTAGACAAAAAGAAGACAGTGTCACCCAATGTCTGGGTTGTTCATCTTTACTACCTCGACTTTCTAATTTAGGACAACCCATGAAAAATTTACCCCCTTTAATTGCAACCATTTCTAAAGAAATACTTTGTCCTAAGTCAATGCTAAAGGATTGATTTTCTTGCATTTTACGATCAATAATTTCTCCTTTTTTATTAACAGTAATGACTTCAAATTGAAAGGGTTTAAGGGAACTAATGCGGTTTTTATCTGGTTTTCTTGAGGGGGGAGGTTGGGAAAGTGTGGGAGGTGTAGGAGGTGTGGGATGTGTGGGATGTGTGGGATGTTGGGGTTGGGGAGGTGTAGGAGGTGTAGGAGGTGTAGGAGGTGTAGAGACTGTGGGTAAAGTATTACTTTTAGACTGATTAAATAAATTAAAAAATAATATTCCTAACCTAATAATAAGAATTCCTAGACTTATCGAAGCCACATAATTAAATAATTGTTCCCAGATAGTTAAAGACGGAAAAGATGAGGAATAAAATACTAATTTTATGCCCCAAGTTATAACAATGCCCAAACTTCCCCAGGCCGCATAATTAAGCAATTTTACCCTTTTCATTAAACTATTTTTAGGCGTTGTTTCAGATTGAGTTAATTCTAGGGGTGATGGTTGAGTAATAACTAAAGGTTGAGATGAAAAAGATGGTAAATTTAACGATTGTAAAACTTCATTAGCACTTTTATAACGATCTTGGGCTAAATGTGCTAACATTTTATCCAAAATATTAGCTAAATCTGCATCAATTTTTTGTCCTTGATTTTGGAGAACTTTTCGCCATAACCAAGTGGCAGTATTACCGTCATAAATTGGGTCAGTTTGATTATTTTCAGAGGGTAAACATCCCGTCATTAAGCGAACACAAGTTGCGCCTAAACTATAAATATCACTACTAGGTTGAGGGTGTCCCGTCATTTGTTCTATAGAAGCATAACCAGGGGTATAAATTAATGTTCCAACGGTTTTAGAAACCTCTTTAACCCCACCAAAATCAATTAAAACTAATTTACCATCTTGATGACGACGCATAATATTATCGGGTTTAATATCTCGATGTAATAAATTTCTTTGATGGAGATAATCTAAAACAGGGAGTAAATCTTGTAATATAGATTTTATTTTTTCCTTGCTAAATATACCCTCTCGATCAAATTCAGCAATTAAGTCTTCTCCCTCGATATATTCTTCAACTAAATAGAGATAATTTTCTTCTTCAAAATGATCATAAATAGCGGGTATTTGCTCATGTTTTAATGTATCTAAGGTTTCTGCTTCCCGTTTAAATAATTCTTGTGCAGTTGCTAAAGCTTTTCCTTGAATAGCGGCAATAAATTTTTTTAAAACTCGTTTTCTTCCCCGAAAATTTTGGTCTTCTACTAAATAAGTTCGCCCAAAAGTTCCTTCTCCTAAAACCTGAAGGACTTGATAGCGATCGCGGAATTGATAACCTAGAGTAGTTTGGGCTAATTCTTGACCACACCCTTGACAATATTGGTGAGTATTAGGGTTATCAGGAGAGGGACAACTTGGGTTAAGACAATAAAGAGACATGATGTTAAACTATCCTCTCATTAAAATAGAGATGATTGTAAATCTAACGAATATTTATGAATAATTTTAGCATATCTTAAAATATCACCTAAATAATCTATGTTAAGTTTTCAAGTTGCTATATATGAAACAATAAGAAGGAAAGGTGTAATCTATTAATCACATCTTTCCTTCTTATTCTACATCATAATTTCATGATCTTTTGTCTTTTTATTTCCCTTCACCACCCCGACGCTTATGATCGAGAATAAATGATTCTACCAGGCTAACATCTTCTTTAGAACCAATCACGACAGGACTTCTCGCATGAAGTTTATTAGGGACAAGATCTAAGATAGGTTGTAACCCATCACTCGCTTTTCCACCTGCTTGTTCAATCAAAAAAGCTAAAGGTGCAGTCTCATAAAGTAAACGTAATTTACCTTCTGGTTTCTTAATAGTTCCAGGGTATAAAAATACACCACCTTGCATCAAAATTCGGTGAATATCTCCCACTAATGCCCCACTATAACGGGCAGTATAACCTTCATGACGATGGACATAACGAGCATAATCTCGAATAGCTTCATCCCACTGCCAAAAATTACCTTCATTGGTACTATAAACCGGCCCATGATCAGGGATTTTAATATTTTCTTGGGCCAAAATAAATTCCCCTAAACTGGGGTCAAGTAAGAAAGAATGAACCCCATGACCAATAGAATAAACCAACATGGTAGAAGGGCCATAAACAATATAACCTGCGGCTAATTGTCCTCGTCCATTTTGCAATAAATCACTACCTTCTCCATCTAAATCATCTCCTGTTTGTTCACGAATAGCAAAGATTGATCCCACACTCAAATTAATATCAACATTGGATGATCCATCAATCGGATCATATAGCAAAGTATAACGACCAATGGGACAATTTTCAGGGATATAATAGGGTTTATCCATCTCCTCAGAAGCAAGACGACAAACTAACCCACTTTGCTTAAAAACGGAGATAAACACATCATTAGCAAAGACATCCATCTTTTTGACGGACTCTCCTTGCACATTGGTTTCTCCGGTAAACCCTAACACATCAGCCATTAAACCGGCCCGACTGAGACGACGGGCGATTAACTTGCCAGCAAGGGCAATGCGGTTCATAATAGCACTGAGATCCTGTGCTTCAGGAGAAAAACTCTTTAATTGCTGTAAAACGTGGCGAGAAAGAGTGGTACAGTCACGGTCAAGGCTATGTTCAGGAATTACGAGAGGCTGTAAACTTGTCATAATAAAGTCAGAAGTTCAGAATATCAATAGGGTGTAGGGTGTAGGGACACCGCTTTAATTCGGAAGTCAATTGTTTGACTTCATCAAGGTTCTTATTGATCTTAATCAAAAATAGTTGAAACTGCGGATAACTTTAGACTAGCTTCATGTTAGGTTAATAATTAATGGTTGTTCACCATGAACAATTAATCAATGTTATTTTAGAAAAGTTAAATTATTAAGGTTAAGGGAGAGAAATTTATCAATGGACAATTGACAATGGACAATTGACAATTGGTTAATTTGGTTGAAAACCTCCTCTTTAAAGGGGATAAATTAAAAAAATTTTCCTTATTTTCAATCCTCTACCTAAAAGGTAGAGGTAATTGTCAATTGTCCATTGTTCATTGTCAATTGTTGAAAGAAACTTATCAATTTAGCCCTGGTTTGAAAAGTAAATTTGCTAAAACCAGAGATTATTTATCTTATGAACAACAAGAGTTAGCCTTTTCTGCCCTCAGAGATTATTTTTTAGTTTGTCATAAAGTTGTGGGGGGTTAAGTTTATTTTAGATTATAAGTAGTAGGACATAAATAAACAATTAACTTTAATTGTGTTCGACTACTTAGCATATTTTGCTTAAGAATGTAAGATCAAAAAGGCTAAACTACTTAATCCTGATGCGGATAATATGGTAGTTTTCCAAGGTATTTTACTGCTATTCCAACTAAGTAAAAGTAAAAAATAAACATCCATAAACACCCGTGAATAATCTAAATAATAACCTAAAATTGTGATGCTACTAAAGATAAACATGAGACTATAAAAACCATTGCTAATTTGTATTAATAAGTTAGTTTGTCGGTTTTGTAGGTAAATGATAAAAATTGCGATAAAACTCATCAATAATAGGATAAAAAGATAAGCTTCAAATAAGTTTCTCCCGTTTAAACCTCCTGTCAAAAGGGCCGTAAATTTGTTGACAATTCCCATTAAAGGAAGCCCAAAGTTATCTTTTACTCTGACTTTTCCAGGTAAATTTAAAAAAGTAATATAAACAGTCCAAAAGATAGGAGGAAGTAAGGCAAATAATAAATATTTTATTTGCTTTATTTTTCCTTGTAAAAGACTTGCTAAAAATAGAGAAAACCAGATAATTAATAATGTCTCTCTAGTCAAACAACCCAAACTAATAAAAATAGCAGTCTCTAGGTATTTATGATCACGATAACAATAAAAAGCTCCGATCAAGAATACGCTACTTAATAAGTCAGCCGTGCCTAAAGATAATACCATCCAAACCCCAGGAATACATAAAGTAAGTAGAGGCTGATATTTAAACCTATTATCCGATTTAAAATAAAGATTAATTATCCAGATAATTGCAATAATTGAAAGCGCATTAATCCCTACCATCATATAGGGAATTAGGGGACGATAACCAAAACTAAAAACATAACTTATTAGGGGATATAAAATACGTCGATACCGATAAATAGGATGATCAAGGGCGTTAATTGTTTCAGGATTTTGTAAAAAAGGATCAAGGGCCAGGCTTAAAAATTGTTGTCCATCATAACCAATTTCTCCTTGATAAATTAAAGCTGTATCAGCATTAAGATAGGGGGAAAGAGGTAAAATTGAACCAATCCGAAAAAATCCCGTAATATTGCCCTCAAATTTGCTAAAATAGAAATAGAGCGTAATAGCAAGAACTACCAGACAAGGGATTAATAAATTAATGATTTCTGGGGAGAGTTTGAACCTAGGACTTTTGAGCATTTTCTCTGAAAATAATTTTTTGTCAAACTGAGATCTTACACCATGATTTAAAAATTACAAAAACCCGATTTTTCAAGACTTAAACCAAGCATAAATTCATTACTATTTGGTCAAAAATCGGGTTTTTTAAGCTAGGTACAAGATCTCAGTCAAAGGTATTCTAGCAAAAGAATGGAGCAAAAAAAATTAATTAGATCTGGTCAGGTTGACCGAGATAGTTTACAATAACAAACGGTAGAATAAAACTCAAAGGAGAAAAACCTTGCCCCATACTATTGTCACTGAAACCTGTGAAGGCGTTGCCGACTGTGTAGATGCTTGTCCCGTGGCTTGTATTCATCCAGGGCCGGGTAAAAATTCCAAGGGAACTGATTGGTATTGGATTGATTTTACGACCTGTATTGACTGCGGAATTTGTTTACAAGTTTGTCCGGTAGAAGGGGCAATTATTCCCGAAGAACGACCAGAATTACAAAAAACGCCCTAACCTTAAGTTAGCATTTTTTTTACGCATAAGTTTAAGGTATTATCATTTTAATTATGGAAAATATCCTCGAAGTTCATGATGTTTATGCCGGATATGTGAAAGATTTGAATATCCTACAGGGCATTAATTTTCGTATTTCTATGGGGGAATTAGTCACCGTAATTGGCCCTAATGGGGCGGGAAAATCTACTTTAGTAAAAACGATTTTTGGACTATTAAAAGCGAATCAAGGTAAAATTATTTTTAAAGGACAGGAGATTACGGGGCTAAAATCTGATGAAATTGTTAAATTAGGAATGTGTTATGTTCCTCAAATTTCTAATGTTTTTTCTGCCCTAACTATCGAGGAAAATTTAGAGATGGGAGCCTTTATTAGTCATGGTTCCTTAAAACAACAAAAAGAACGAATTTACACCATGTTTCCCCGACTTGCTGAGCGTCGTCGTCAACGGGCCGGAACTTTATCAGGGGGAGAAAGGCAAATGTTAGCTATGGGACGGGCCTTAATGCTAGATCCTGATGTGTTATTATTAGATGAACCTTCGGCGGCCTTATCTCCCATTTTAGTTAATAGTGTTTTTGAACAAATCAAGGCCATTAATTTAACGGGAAAAGCCGTTGTTTTAGTGGAACAAAACGCTAAGAAAGCCTTAATGATGGCAGATAGGGGATATGTCTTAGAAAGTGGACGCGATCGCTTTGAAGGAACGGGAAAAGAGTTATTAAACGACCCCAAAGTTGGACAATTATATTTAGGGGCCGCTTATCAAGATACCAGAGATGAAAAATCATAATAATAATTTGAATGTTTTGTGAGTTTTTAATCAGGCAAATAATTCATGTCTATCACTTCATCTAACAGAAAAGGACAATCTTCGGGAAACATATTAAGAGATAAGCCAGTTTCATCAGATGCTAAGCGTTTTGCCCCTTGATAACATTGTTCAAAATTATCTGCTAAAAAAGCCCTTAAACTTGGACTATTTTCTAAACTATCGGCAATTCTTTGGCGATGTTCACTAATTGTATAACGCCAACTATTGCTTCTTTTTTGAGGTTGATACTGATATTTTAGTAAGTGCATTAATAAAATTCTTAAATTACTTTTTAAAGCATTTTTCTCACTTCTCCCCATGCTTTCTAATTCCTCAATAAGATTTGGATAATCAATTTCTAATAATTTACCTTCCCGCAATAAGTTAACTATCCTTTCTAACCATAAATTAAAATCTTCTTGATACAAATTTGATGTTTTTGATGAAATTTGTATTGACATTTTACTTGATTTCCTATTCAAATAATTTGGATAGTAGCTAATACTTTTTAAATGATTAGCTACTTACTTTTACTCTTGTAGATTAAGAAATCTAAATTTCATCCCATCCTGTCACTCCAGAAGACATGACATAACTGGTAACAGTTGCTTCAAAGAAATTTGCTTTAGTATGACCTTCTTTTTTAGTATCAGAAAATCTCTCTAAATGGGTGTAGGGACTTTTGTTGTATTTGGGTTCAGGATAAAGGGGTTCTAAACCTATCGAACGTAAGCGAATATTGGCCAGATATTTGGTATATTTTTCCGTACTTGACTCCGTAATTCCTAATATATTATTACCCACAATATGGTTAGTCCAACGACATTCGTGTTCAACGGCCATATCAAACATTTCATATATTTGTTCGACGGAATGAGGGAAAACTTTTCTGGCTTCTGGGATCAATTTTTGATATAATCTAACATGACTTAGTTCATCTCGGTTAATCATTTTAAAAATGTCGGCTGACCCTGGCATTAACATCCGAGAAGCCAAGTTATAGAAGTAAATGAAGCCATTATAAAAATATAATCCCTCTAACAAAAAATCTGCAAGTAAAGCGATGAAATAGTTTTCAGCCGTGGCATTGTCAATATATTTTTGGTATAATGTAGCAATGAATTGACAACGATCTTTTAAGACTTTATCCGTGCGCCAAAAATCATAAACTTGACTTCTTCTGTCTGGGGGAATAATAGTTTCAATAATGTATTGATAACTTTGATTGTGCATTCCTTCTTGAGAAATCTGTTCCGCCATACACAGACTTATTTCTGGAGCAGTAATACTACTTTTTATGTGAGGAATATTGCAAGTTTGCACAGAATCTAAAAAGGTAAGATAGGATAAAATACCATCATAAGCATACCGTTCATCTTCGGTTAAATTAGCATAATCAGTTACATCTTGAGTAATATCTAGACGCTGAGGAATCCAGAAATTTTCCCGCATTTGTTGATATAAACCTACTGCCCAAGTATAACGAACATCATTTAACTGCATTAAATTAGTTGTATTACCAAACCAGATAGAGCGGTTTTCTGTCGCATCATCTCCTTCTGGGTTAAAGATGGGGTTGATGGGCATTTGTTTTTGATTAATGATGAGCATTATTCGACTTTATTTTTAAGGTTTATTCTTGGATTATACAACAATTTTTGAGATTGAAGGGAAATTGTTCGGCTATTTTTCGGTTAAAGTTATATTCAGATTATAATTATCTCTTAAAATCATTCGACTAAGATTGATTTTGCCTTTTGATTATACAATCTACTATAATATTATAATAATTCATCATCTCTTGTAATTCAAGGAATCTTATGGTATTTTTTCGTCAATATATTGCTCCTCTGTTAATTGTCTTGATTTTCTTAGTCGCTTTGGTAGCTGTAACGGCCCGTGCTTTCTTACCATCAGATTTAGCTGCTCCTGCTCCCATTGATGACGTGGCAATGTCTAGTTTAGTTTGGGATGTGGGATAAACTATTGTTAAAATGGAAACAAAGCAACCGACGGATTTACCCTCTCCCTATCAACTCAAAAGAGGTTCAACCCTTGATCAAGCGAAACTATTAAAGTTTATGCAGCTGACTTATCAAGAATTGTTTCCTGAGCAGTCAGATTTTAGTCATTTAAAGAAAACGGTGTCCCAATATTTTTCTGCCAAGACTCCCCTCTGGTGGATTATATTTGAGGAAGATACATTGCAACCTGTTAACCCTGTGGCTTGTCTTTGGATGGGGACGGGAATTGATCAAGTAACAGGCGATCGCTATGGTCATATTTTCTTAATTTATGTAATGCAGCAACACCGTCGTCGAGGGTTAGCTACTCAGTTGATTAATCAGGCAAAAACTTGGGTGATTAATCAAGGGAGTCATCAACTAGGATTACAAGTGTTTGATATTAATCAACCCGCCCTCAATCTTTATGATAATTTAGGCTTTAAAACTCAATCTCGCTTTATGTTTAAATCAGTTACCTCATCTTTTGAGGGAGAGATTTTAGATTAATTTTAAGAGTTGGAGAAGTAGAGGAAAAATGTTTTTCTCTCAATATAATCCTTCAGCAAAGGTTGTTGGGTTTCACTATTGTTCAACCCAACCTATTCAATCTGCTATATTAGAATAGAATCCTTCCTGTCAAACCCATAGCCCTTAAGCACTGAACCGATATGCAAATCACCCTCAGTTCACAGCAGAGCCAAGTTCTTGAATCCCTCTTGCAACAGGGTGGGTATGCAACTCTTGAGGATGCAATTAACACCGCTCTTATTCTACTCGCTGATGAGATAACAAGGCAAGAGTCAGAAGAAACTCCAGAATATCTAGTTTGGGTCGAACAAACACGACTAAAGCTCGAAGAAGGTGTACAGGCAGCAGCGCGAGGTGATATTTTAGATGCAACTGAGGTGCTGGCTCGATTACGCAGTAAGGTAGAAGCCGCCAAAGCAGCCTCAGTATGAGGTCTCTAAAGATTACGGCGACTGCGTGCCACGACTTGGAGGGAATTTGTGAGTATTTTCTGGAGAGCAGCGTCGATGCAGGCGATCGCTTCGTACAAACATTCAACGAAAAATGCCAACACCTTGCACGTTTCCCCCATATAGGCAAGTCTTATGCTCGATTAAGACCAGGTTTACGGGGACTTTTGCTGATGGATTACATCGTCTTTTATCAAGTTGTTGAGGATGATGTCGAAATTCTCCGTGTTGTCAGTGGATATCGGGATTTAACAGGTATTTTTTCCAATAAATAACTGCGATCGCTTTCTCAAATTTCCCTTACGGCCGACGAGCATCAAACATGATTGTTTGTGGAAAAGCCGTGGGATTTCCATTATTTTCGAGTCGATAACGTAACTCTTGTAATTTGGCTTCTTGTTGGGGTAAATTATCGATTAACTCATAGGGCAAAACATTCTTTTCCAAGGAAAAACTGGCTAAAGTTCCTGCTGCTGCTCCTACTGACCACTCAAACCCATGCACCCGATAGGCCGCGGCCGCAATATGACTGCTCGCAATACTTTTCCCTGAAATAATCAAATTATCAACTTTTTGGGGAATCATCGCTCTGAGAGGAATTTGTGCGGGATAAGCGGAACCTTGACCAACACGAACATCTTCCCGTTCCCTGTTTCCTGGCTTTTCTGGAGGAGATAAAGCCATACAAGGATGGAAATCAATCATATATTGAGTTACCCCCACCGAGTCAGGATAAACCGTTGCATGGGTGCGTCTGGTCATTAAATAAGAAGGACGATTATTCGGTGTCATCGCTGTAGATTCTAAATTAGCAATGGTTGACCAAACCTGTTGATACATGGGCCGGGGTAGGGTCGTCCGATAAAAATCATTCCAATAATCTTTGGTAGAAATATCAATTTCATTGAGAGAAAACCCTTCAGGATGATCATAAGAAGGTCTACCGATAATCCGCCTTCCCTCCCGAATATAGGGATATTTCGATAACCCGTGCTGGGTTCCCATGGGAGAACTTAACCCAGTTAAGAGACGATGATTGGGTTCAGGCCGTTTAATTCCATAGCCTAACCGAGAATCTGTATTGCCTGCCACTAACCAATAATAAAATCCTAGGGAAATTTCCTCGCCTTTTCTCAGGGTTTCGGTGCGTAACCCGCCTTTCCATCCCCCAGGTTGCAATTGTCCTGTTTTTTCTAATTGATCATGGGTGTAAATGAGATTATCCTGGGATGTTCCTGGCCGATAATCATTGCCCCATAACCAGTTTTGCATAGAAATGTCCCCTGGTGTGGGTTCATGAACCTTCATCTGTCCCACTCGGATCAATTGGCCTTTTTGGGGACTCCAGATCCGTCGATAGGTAAAGACTAAATCAAAATAGGCAAATCGGCGATCGCTATCATAACCGTAGTAAGGTTGGTATTGTTCGTAAAACGGTGGTTTATACTGGGGTTGGGGTGTCGCTGTCCTTTCCATCGCAAAGGGATAGGTAAACCCTTGGACGCAATAGGGATCGCCTTTTTCTGTGGGGGAAGATGGGTTAAGATAGCTGCGTGGATCAAGACCTATACGATAGGGAACATCCGCTAAAGCCACGATTTCACCCGTTTCTGTGGCTTCAACCACAAACCAATCTGTAGGATGACCTTTTTTTGATTTGGCCTGAAAGCGGATGATTTTTTTGTTAAACTTATCGGAGTTTTTGTAATTATAGGCATCTTCAATGGTTTTGGATAAGGGGTCTTGATTTAGAGCTATCCCCACTTTGGGATTATGTTGAATAGCGATCGCCCCATTAATCAGTTTTTTGTTATCACTAATTTCTAATTGTTTAATCACCGTTGAGGGAAACCATTTGAGAGTGCCTCGTCCCAATTGTTCAGCCTCTTTTAACTGTTGATATAATAATTGATGACCGTGATAGGGAAGAAAACAGCTTTCACTGACCCAACAATCTCCCGGATTTTGCTTACCGTAAAGCCTTGTAATATTATCCCGTAGCACTCGATACCCTTTGGGGAAATATTGCAGCGATCGCTGACTTTTGCCTTCATCTAGGGCAGAAGTACCTTGAGACGAAATTTGTCCGCCAATCCAGTCAGTTATCTCCGTGAGGCACACGGTACGTCCTGCTAATAACCCTTCATAGGCGGCGGCGGCTCCTGAAAGTCCCCCTCCCACTATTAAGATATCACAGTTAATGGTTTCTTCGGGGTTACGAGGTGGGGCCGCTAACACGGGTAAGGTTGATTCTAAACAGATTACACCGAGGGATAAGGCGGCTAAAATACGTCGTAAACCTTGCATCTTGGTGGTTGTTTTCTGGGAGAATATCTTTCCTTGACCTTGTTGCATTTTTTCAAGTTGCCCCATGATTTTCCTAATTTTATGTCTATGGTATGGTAGCTAGTTAAGAATTATCAAGATAAATAATTAACCAGTAATTTTTGTTGCTTTTTGTCTCTCAAGTCTAGGAAAGCTGACCAGAAATGTCCCTGTTTTTTAAGTTTTTTTCTAGATTTGCGCCCAATTATTAAGAAGTTAACCAATATTGTGAAATTGTTGTATCATCTTAGGTATTGATCAGGGTTTTATTTTTTCTTAATTGAATAATCAGGGTTAATTTAATACAGTTTCTTTTATCGATTTTGTTGGAGACTAAGATAATAATTACGATTCATTGGGAAACAGAAAGACTATTATTATCATTAACACATTTTTGTAAAACCCCAAAATAACCATTCGTGATATGAGCATCATTATGAAATTCTTCCAAGTTGATTAGTTTTGTTTCTAAAATCACAAATTTATGTGATAATTGTCTCAACTGTTGCTCATTTTTTGTTTCTAATAAGGCTGAATTCATATGGTTTTTATCCGACTTTAATCACTGATCATAACTCGGATTTTTGTTAATAAAATGGGTGTCTTTGCTGTTTTTGGGGGATAAAGACCATCTTTTTTTCAGTGGGGTTACTTATTTGCTATTAAGATTCCAAAATAAAAAGGTTTTCACTAATCCTCAATCTTACAGCGATCGCCAACAATATTGCCATATACAAAAAAACCTGCATCAGCAGGTCTAATTAAAACACATTGATTGAAGCAATACTTTACCTTTACCAACAGGAAAAACCTTAATTCTTCCTTTCTTAACCCCCTGCAACCGCAGGAACAATACTCACCTCGTCCCCATCTTTGAGAGAGGTTTCCGTATTATCCAAAAAGCGAATATCTTCACTATTCACATAGAAATTCAAAAAACGGCGGGGAGTTCCATCATCATCGCACAAACGCGCCTTAATACCAGGAAAAGTTTGTTCTAGGGTTTCAATTAAGGAAATCACATTTTCCGCACTACATTCTAAGGTAGCTTGGTTATTAGTGTATTTTTGTAGGGGTGTGGGAATTAATACTTTTACAGCCATAGTCGTTGAAAAATGAACAAATTACAATCAATTATGGGTAATGATTACCCAAAAAACAGCCGTCAGGGATACAAGATGAGAAAACCCTGACGACTATAGCGGGGACTAAACTAGAACTTGTTGCCATTCCAGACGGTCTAAGGTGCGAGAACGTTCCAACGCACGCTCAAAACTATCTAGTTTGGGTTCAATAAATAAGGGTTGACCGATGTATTCTTGTACCGCTTCTTGGGTTTTTAGGCCATTTCCAGTGATATAGACAACGGTGGTTTCTTCGGGATCAATTTTACCTGCTTCCACCAGTTTCTTCAACACAGCAACGGTAGTACCACCAGCAGTCTCGGTAAAGATACCTTCTGTCTCTGCTAATAGTTTGATGCCTTCTATAATCTCAGCATCGTTAACACTCTCAATATTGCCGTTAGTCTTACGAGCAATTTCTAAGGCATAATAACCATCAGCAGGATTACCAATAGCGATAGACTTAGCAATAGTATCAGGTTTAACAGGTGTGACAAAATCCCGTCCTTCTCTGAAAGCTGTGGCAATGGGAGAACATCCTTCAGCTTGTGCGCCACTGAAACGTACAGGCTTGTCTTCCACTAATCCGACTTTAACAAATTCTTGGAAGCCTTTGTAAATCTTGGTATAAAGAGAACCAGAGGCTAAAGGTGCTACTATATGGTCAGGTAATTTCCAGCCTAACTGTTCTGCTACTTCAAAACCTAATGTCTTGGAACCTTCAGAATAGTAGGGACGCAAATTAATATTAACAAAGCCCCAACCATAAGTGTTACCCACTTCGCAACAGAGACGGTTAACTTGGTCATAGTTGCCTTTAACAGCCATTACGGTAGGATTGTAGATGAGGGTTCCTAACACTTTCCCTGATTCTAAATCAGCAGGAATGAACACACAACAGTCTAAACCTGCGTAAGCTGCGATCGCGGCGGTAGAATTGGCTAAATTTCCGGTACTAGCACAGGAAACGGTAGTAAATCCTAATTCCTTAGCACGAGTCAAAGCAACGGAGACGACTCTATCCTTAAAGCTAAGGGTAGGCATGTTCACCGCATCATTCTTAATATAAAGATTTTTCAGACCCAGGCGACGGGCGAGACGGTGAGATTTAACGAGAGGGGTCATCCCTGTGCCAACATCTATGGGATTTTCGCTTTCTACGGGCAAAAATGCTTTATAACGCCAGATTGAGTTGGGGCCCGCTTGAATGGTTTCGCGGGTTACTTGGCGACGAATGGCATCATAATCATAAGCCACTTCTAGGGGTGAAAAGGTTTCTTCACAGACATGAAGGGCCTTGAGGGGATATTTAACCCCACCTTCTTTAGAAACGAGGTGGGTAAAAGTGGGGCTAAAACCTGTTTGGGTTTGGGTTTGAGTTGCCTGGGTCATAGTTGGGTACTTGGGTAACACTTTGTCAATCTTCTTGTACAGTAACACGGGTGAAAACCCCCGTCAAACATACCCGACAAATTTAGTCGGGATTAAAATTTGGGGGTAGGGGTCAAGTGATTTTTAGCTGACGGGGTGTTTTACGGCAAATACGGTACGATTATAGGTTAGGCAGCAGTAACCTAGCAGAATCTAGGTTCGGGTTCTTAGTGGCGACTTTATCAAAATCAAATGTTCAGTGCATCCAGATTGAAGTTCAAGGATTTTATAGCATGATTAAAATATTGTCGATCGATGGTGGAGGTATTCGAGGAATTCTTCCAGCAATGTTGTTAGCTGAAATTGAGAATCGGACAAACAAAAAAACTGTAGAGCTATTCGATTTAATTGCTGGCACTTCGACTGGTGGAATTTTAGCGTTGGGACTCAATAAGCCAGATTTAACTTTTAAGGGGAAGCCAAAGTACAGTGCTCAGGAATTGGTAGATCTGTATGAGAAAGAAGGCACTAAAATATTTCGCCCTGATTTGCTTGAGGGTTTTTGGACTGACGCAGGAGGAACTTTTCATCCCAAATATCCGTTTGAGGGACTTGAACAAGTTTTAGATACCTACTTTGGTGATACCCGTCTCAGTGAGTCTTTGAAAGATGTGCTAATTACAAGTTATGATCTAGAACGCCGCCGCCCTCAAATTTTCCTCAGTAGTCAAGCAAAGCAAAAAATTAGCGAAGACTTTCCAATGAAATTAGTCGGTCGTGCAACTTCTGCTGCACCGACGTATTTTGAGCCTCTTAAACTAAACAAGCCTAATTCTTCAGATTACTATGCTTTGGTGGATGGTGGTGTTTATGCCAACAATCCTGCCATGTATGCTTATGTTGAGGCAAAACGAGTTTATAAAAATGTAAATGATGATTTCGTGTTTGTCTCCCTCGGCACTGGAGAAATTTCTAAGAGAATTCCATACGAAAATGCAAGAACGTGGGGGTTAGCTAATTGGGCGCAGCCGATTCTAGACGTAGTTTTTGATGGTGTTGATGATGCTGTCAATTATCAACTTCAGCAGTTGATTCCTTATGATAAGTATTACCGTGTTCAGCCAATACTTATAAATGTTGATGAGAGAATGGACAATGCTAAGCCAGACAATGTCTTCTCACTAAAACTTCTTGCAGACAATCTGATTCACACCCATAGTCAAACGATCGATAGGCTCTGTAAGCTTCTAGTGTAGGTATTTGTCTAGTGCGATCGCCGATCTTGTAGGGTTCTTTAACAAAGTGTAACTCACCTAATTTATTGAGTTATAATTTTTTGTTAAAATAAGGAGTCTGATAAATGGCCAACCTCAGCACAATCTATTCAAGCTGTTATTCTTTGTCAGTGGTTATCTAATGGTTATCAACCCATCAACAAGTATGAAAATTAAAGTTATTATTTGGCAAGAAGATGGAGTGTGGTGTGGTTCAGTTCCTGCTTTACCCGGATGTCATACTTGGGGAGAAACCTATGAACATTTAATGGAAATGCTCAAAGAAGCCATAGAATTATGGTTAGAAGTAGCAAGCGAAAAAGCATCTACCGAGGAAGGGAGTAACAAGGCTAAACAAATTGAAATATCTGTATGAAATCCATTTCAGGGAAAAAACTGTGTAAAATTATTGAGAAATTAGGCTGGCAACTTAAACGAGTCACTGGTAGTCATCATATTTATACAAAAGAGAATAAAGACGAAATATTAGTAATCCCCATTCATGGTAATCGAGATTTACCTGTTGGTACACTAAAAAAGATTATGAAAGATGCAGACTTAACGGAAGATGATATTTAATCTTTTTCAATTATATTCTCAATGGTGAATAAAAGCAGCGCGATCGCCTATCTTGTAGGGTGCGTTAATGAAATGTAACGCACCTAATTGATTGTTATTCACCGTAATTATCTGATTTTTGGGATGTTTATTAATGCGATCGCCAAAAAGGGATTTTTTTCAATTTTTCTATCATCATTTTTAACAGGCCTATTTTATAATTGATATCATCTTTCAAATTAACCAAAAAAAGGAGTTATAATTATAGCTATATCAGAGCAAAAAACAAGATGTTATATCCTGTGTTGTTGGTTTACTAGACTTTATTTACCTATTAACATTGTTCGTCTAGATGAGCGCACGGGAAATATTTTTTTCCTTGCAGGAGAGGAAAACATCATTGAAATCTATCCAAACGGAAATTGGAGGTACATTGCATGAGTCAACCCAAATTTCAAGCAATGAGTCAAAAAGAACTGCAAGATTATATGCTTTCTCACAGAGATGATCAAGAAGCTTTCTATGCTTATATAGACAGATTACATCAAGAAGGAAATTGGATTGAAATGCCTCCAGTAGATTCGGTTGAAGACTTAGAAAAATATCCTGAGTTTACAGCACGATTTCGCAAAAAGTCTGAACCTTGATTATCCGTCATGAGTGCGGTCTGCTTCGCAGTAGTGCGGTCTGCTTCGCAGTGCCTTCGGCAACGCGGATCTTGTAGGGTGCGTTAAGGAAGTGTAACGCGCCTAGTTTATGGTTATTCATTAATTAATTTAATGGTGGATTACGCTGCGCTAATCCACCCTACAGAACTTAGTGTGATCGCCGATATTTATTAATTTCTGAACAATATTATTCTTAATATAAACTTTGTTGTACGGCGTGTCTAACATGAAGAATTCTCACAAAAGAACTATCCTCATTTTCAATTACCGTAAAAATAATCCGATAAGTATTCCGTCCTTTCCCATAAAGAAATTGGCGAATTTCTTGACTAAACTGTTTATTTTCTCTTGCTAAAGCACACCGTTTAGGCATTTTTTCTAAAGATTGAATCGCCTTTAATAATCCTTTATACCATTCCTTAGCTTTTTCCTGAGAAAGTCTTTGAGAAATTGATAGAAAAATTTGATCTGTTTCCGCTTCCGCAACACTAGAAATAAGAATTTTATATTTCATAAATTCAGACTATAAATCATATTTCTTAGTTTGTTCTGTAGCAAAATCATCAAAAGAGCGATAATTTCCTAACTCAAAATCTGTCAATCCTCGTTGAATTCCTTTGATTGCTTCTTTCGTTTCTTCTGTTTCCCATTCAAGAAGCGTTGTCAGTAATTCCGTAATCACTTGGTTAAGTTCTTTACCTTCTTGTGAAGCTTTATCATGTAATTTCGCCTCTAAATCAGGTGAAAGATTTAGCGTAATGGTCATAACTATTTAATTAATAGAATGTTTATTGATAATTATACCATTAGATAAAAAATTGTGTGGAAGATAGTGCGATCGCTCTTGTAGGGTGCGTTAACGAAGTAAAACGCACCGACTAGCCTAAATTTGTTTGTAAGAAGCGATAATGAATTAGTGCGATCGCGGATCTTGTAGGTTGGGTTGAGGAACGAAACCCAACAAATATAACCCTGTGGTGTATTTGTTCAATCAGCGATCGCCCTTTCCTATAATGCGATCGCCAAAAAGGGATTTTTTTCAATTTTTCTATCATCATTTTTAACAGGCCTATTTTATAATTGATATCATCTTTCAAATTAACCAAAAAAAGGAGTTATAATTATAGCTATATCAGAGCAAAAAACAAGATGTTATATCCTGTGTTGTTGGTTTACTAGACTTTATTTACCTATTAACATTGTTCGTCTAGATGAGCGCACGGGAAATATTTTTTTCCTTGCAGGAGAGGAAAACATCATTGAAATCTATCCAAACGGAAATTGGAGGTACATTGCATGAGTCAACCCAAATTTCAAGCAATGAGTCAAAAAGAACTGCAAGATTATATGCTTTCTCACAGAGATGATCAAGAAGCTTTCTATGCTTATATAGACAGATTACATCAAGAAGGAAATTGGATTGAAATGCCTCCAGTAGATTCGGTTGAAGACTTAGAAAAATATCCTGAGTTTACAGCACGATTTCGCAAAAAGTCTGAACCTTGATTATCCGTCATGAGTGCGGTCTGCTTCGCAGTAGTGCGGTCTGCTTCGCAGTGCCTTCGGCAACGCGGATCTTGTAGGGTGCGTTAAGGAAGTGTAACGCGCCTAGTTTATGGTTATTCATTAATTAATTTAATGGTGGATTACGCTGCGCTAATCCACCCTACAGAACTTAGTGTGATCGCCGATATTTATTAATTTCTGAACAATATTATTCTTAATATAAACTTTGTTGTACGGCGTGTCTAACATGAAGAATTCTCACAAAAGAACTATCCTCATTTTCAATTACCGTAAAAATAATCCGATAAGTATTCCGTCCTTTCCCATAAAGAAATTGGCGAATTTCTTGACTAAACTGTTTATTTTCTCTTGCTAAAGCACACCGTTTAGGCATTTTTTCTAAAGATTGAATCGCCTTTAATAATCCTTTATACCATTCCTTAGCTTTTTCCTGAGAAAGTCTTTGAGAAATTGATAGAAAAATTTGATCTGTTTCCGCTTCCGCAACACTAGAAATAAGAATTTTATATTTCATAAATTCAGACTATAAATCATATTTCTTAGTTTGTTCTGTAGCAAAATCATCAAAAGAGCGATAATTTCCTAACTCAAAATCTGTCAATCCTCGTTGAATTCCTTTGATTGCTTCTTTCGTTTCTTCTGTTTCCCATTCAAGAAGCGTTGTCAGTAATTCCGTAATCACTTGGTTAAGTTCTTTACCTTCTTGTGAAGCTTTATCATGTAATTTCGCCTCTAAATCAGGTGAAAGATTTAGCGTAATGGTCATAACTATTTAATTAATAGAATGTTTATTGATAATTATACCATCAGATAAAAAAAATGTGTGCAAGATACTGCGATAACACTACAAGAGCAATCGCGGATCTTGTAGGGTGCGTTAACGAAGTAAAACCCACCAACTAGACTACATCTGTTTGTAAGAAGCGATAATGAATAGGATGCTGTTCTAATGTTTTGAGTGGGGTAGTCATGACTGAGTTACTTGAGCGCGTAATTGCTAGGTTGCAAACTTTACCTGAAAGTGAACAAGACGCGATCGCGGCCATGATTTTAGAAGAAATTGAGGATGATCGGCGTTGGGATGAATCGTTTTCTCGTTCACCAGATATTCTGGCAAAACTTGCGGCCTCAGAGATGGCTGAGTACCATGCAGGTAAAACTCAAGAACTTGATCCAGAGACAATGTGAAATCACGCACTAACGCCGAGTTCCGTAAATTGTTCGCTGATTTACCCGAACAGGTTCAAGAACAAACCCGCGCAGCGTATCGACAGTTCAAGAAAGATCCAAGCTATCCCCGCATTTCTCACAAATTGATTTGAAACCCCAATTCAGAGATGAAAAATGATAATTTTTAGGACTAATAGAAATTTCCAAACTAAATGAGTAAAAAAATTGACTTTGAGTTTCTAGAAGCTGAGGTAAAATGGGAATAATTTAAGTTGGTTTTAAATTATTCCACGACAAATAGGACTGAATTAAAATTTCATTCAGTCGACAACTTATATAATAGCTATTTTTGAGAAAAGACTCCTTATCCAGTATCAGGAATAATTTGAATTCTAGATTTGGCAATTACTAAAACTTCTTGGTAAGGACAAGCAGTAGATATAGCGATAATAATTCTTCTACAACTAATAGTTATTCTGGCTCCCAACTTGAGAAGATTAAGACGAATTCTTCCCACAGTCGCTTTGGCTAATGAAGTTTTTTTTAAACAGTTCTGACGAAAAGCATTCATGAGAACGTAAGCTAGAGAATGTAGCCATAATCTTAGTTGATTACTGCTCATAGTTTGAGTTGATGTTCTATCAGCAAATAAATCTAATTGTTGTTCTTTAAGACGATTTTCCATCTCGCCTCTCGGACAGTATTTCTCTGTATAAAGTTTTGATGGGGGAATTTTTGAAGCGGGTAAAGATGTCACAACGTGACGCATTTTTAAGCCATCACTTCCATAACAAACTTTTGTAACTACTCTTCTTTGACAACTCCATGACTTCTCTGTTTTATAGCAAATAGA
>NZ_JAYGHQ010000017.1:88982-125186 GCF_034931425.1 Crocosphaera sp. XPORK-15E | reverse complement strand
AATTGATCGTGGTCATTAACATCTTCATAGCCTAAGATAATACCATAAACTCGTTGTGCCAACAATTGATGAACGGAATGAGCTACATAAGATGGATGGCGATGATCTTGAAAACACTTAGCGAATTTCTCTGTAATTCCCAGTTTTTTATCGCGCCTCAGCTATCCAAATAATTCCCGCATCTGACGTGATTAGTCCCCCATCAAAATTAGCTATTATTTCTTTTCCTTTCTGTTTGCCAAAGTCGATATTTTTATGATTTTTCCGAGAATAACTTGGGATCATTTGCTCAATTCAACTCGCTTTGTTTCAATAACTTTATTTTAGCAGATTTGATTATTTTTATCTAATATTTTTTTGTTTGATTTGTTATTCCTTTTTTAAAAATAAGCTGATTAATTGTTGTTTTTTTATCCACTCTTTGGGTGATAATCTTAACTTAAAATCTGACAACAGACTGTAGGACTTTTTAGGGGGCGATCGCACTGGTCAAACCCACTTCCTGTAAAGCTTCTGTGTTTTGCGATCGCAGATTTTGTGAGAAATACGGGGGTTGCCATCTCTTTCAGGATAAATAATTTCTGGTTTATTAAGGCTTTCTAACTATTGCGCTATAGTAAGACTCCCAAAAAGATAGCTGATTGTGAAGTCCTGAGTCAATTGTTAAGGAACCTCTACAAATCTTTTTTCGTTCTAGAACTCAGGGACAATCCCCCGTAAAATAGACAGGGGCATTCCTAACCAGACAAAAACTGGGTTCAATATGATAACCGGATGGTTGAGGAGTATAAAAGTTAGATGAATTTGTCTTTAACACTAAAGCAAACAGGACTTCCCTTATTGGTTTTAACCCTAGTGAGTACCATTAGCGCATTACCAGCGAAAGCACAAGTTAAGTTAAACCCTCCGCGCCCTGTTCAAGTGGTGCAGTCCGGTGATAAAGTAGATCAGGAGGCCTTAAAAAAGAAATCTGCTCAAGTCATTGAATTGTTGACTCAGGAAAAGTACGAAGACGCAAGACGTTTATTGAGCCGCGATTTGGCGATTGAATTAACGGCCGACCAGATGGCAGAGATTTGGGCGAATTTAATTGAGGTAACAGGCCCCGTCAAAAAAATTGTCGGTTATCGTGTCATTCCTACTATTAACGCCAATATTGTAGTAGTGGAAACGCAATTTAATAGTAAAACCGATGAATTTATCATCACCTTCAATCAACAAGGGGATATTGTCGGTGTTAATTTTCCCAATGTAGCCTCCGTTGATGAAATTGCCCAAATTGTTGTAAATGCTGTAGCCGCCAATGATTTTGCTCGGGCCAGAGGATACTTACACCCTACCCTCAAAACAGAAATTCTTCCCACGCGACTCCAAACCTCTTGGCAAAAAATTCAACAAGAAAGCGGACTCTTTGAACGTATAGATAACATAGATGTGCTTTCTAGTTCCAGCGTTGATCAATCAAATATTGTGGTGGTTGAGGCCAAATTCCAAAAGGGAATTAGAACATTTTTCTTTATATTCGATAACAATAGTCGAATTACTGGTATTGATCTTGCTCAGTAGTCTTATTTCCCTATTTTGGAGATAGTTAATCCATGCTAAACAAACCCGTCGTTTCCATTGAAGCCATTACCGCCAGAGAAATCTTAGACTCTCGCGGCCGTCCCACCATTGAAGCTGAAGTGCTGCTTGAAACAGGCGCGTTTGGTATCGCCCAGGTTCCCAGTGGGGCATCTACAGGAAGCTTTGAAGCCCACGAATTGCGCGATGAAGACCCCAAACGCTACGGTGGTAAAGGGGTTTTAACTGCGGTTCGTAACGTCAAAGAAAAAATTGCTCCCGAAGTCATCGGAATGGATGCTTTTGATCAAACCTCTATCGACCTGAAAATGATTGATCGGGATGGTTCTAGCAATAAGAAAGAATTAGGGGCCAATGCTATCCTAGCGGTTTCCCTAGCCACTGCTAAAGCCGCAGCCGATGAGTTGGCACTTCCCCTTTATCGTTATCTCGGTGGCCCCTTAGCCAATGTCTTACCTGTTCCCATGATGAACGTGATCAACGGGGGCAGTCATGCGGATAATAACGTAGACTTCCAAGAGTTTATGATTATGCCTGTAGGGGCTGATTCTTTTGGGGAAGGACTCAGATGGGGTGCAGAAGTGTTTGCTTCTCTCAGTAAGGTCTTAAAAGAACGGAAATTGCTGTCTGGAGTGGGTGATGAAGGGGGTTATGCCCCTAACTTGGGTTCTAACCAAGAAGCCCTAGATTTACTGATTGAAGCCATTGAAAAGGCGGGTTACAAACCAGGGGAACAAGTCGCTTTGGCCATGGATGTGGCCTCTAGTGAATTCTACAAGGAGGGGCAATATGTCTATGATGGTTCGGGCCACTCTCCTCAAGAATTTATTGATTATTTGGCGAAATTGGTGGATCAATACCCTATTATCTCTATTGAAGATGGGTTACAAGAGGATGACTGGGATAGCTGGAAAATTCTCACGGATACTTTGGGATCTCGCATTCAGTTAGTGGGAGATGATCTCTTTGTCACTAACCCCACCCGTCTGCAAAAAGGCATTGATCTAGGGGTGGGTAATAGCATCCTGATTAAGCTTAACCAAATTGGCAGCTTAACCGAAACCCTGGAAACCATTGCGTTAGCGACTCGTTATCAATATCGTTCGGTGATTTCTCATCGTTCCGGGGAAACGGAAGATACCACTATTGCTGACTTAGCAGTGGCCACCCGCGCAGGACAAATTAAAACGGGTTCTCTGTGTCGTAGTGAACGGGTTGCTAAGTATAACCGACTCTTACGCATTGAGGAAGAATTAGGCGATCGCGCCGTTTACGCCCCTAAAGTTGGACTAGGGCCTAAATAAATAAAGATTCATCCTTTTTTTAAAGTATAACCCGCCTTTTTAGGTGGGTTTATTTTTGATCGGCTTAAAATAATCGGTTCTACCGCAATTGAGGAAACATTATTAAGAATAATAGTCAATAAGATTTCCCTGTGTTTAAATGCTATTAGTTGTCAATAGGCGATAAAAAACGCTTAATTAGGAGGTTAAATGCAATCTATCAGGATTCTGACCGGAAGCTTATTAAGTATCTTTCTTAGTAGTGTCACAAGTCCAGCTTGGGCCGGTTACTTACAAACTAATCTTGTTGCGAATAATTCTTCCTTTGAGCCTCAAATTGTTGATCCTTTAGTACAAAATGCTTGGGGACTTTCCTTGCGTGCGGCGGGTTTGGGAGGACATTGGTGGGTCACAAATGCTAATACAGGAACAGTGACAACTTATGTTGGGGATGTTGGCGGAACCCCCCTATTCCAAGATGATTTACAATTTGTGACTATTCCCCCATCGCCAAATGCACCCCCAGAAACCCTATCAGAACCCACCGGTCAGTTTTTTAGTCCCCATTCATCAGATTTTGAGGTAACAATGCCTCTTGAACCAAATGATCCTGGTTCAGAGGTTATTACAGGGCCGGCTAGATTCTTCGCGGTAGAATTAGGGGGAACTCTCTCAGCTTGGACGGAAACCGAGGGAGGGACTAAGCGTCCGGTAGAATATTTGGTAGTGGCAGACAACTCCGAATTTGCTCCTCAAAATACGGATGCTGACCCTAGTAACGATAATTCAGCGATCTATTTTGGGATGACTGGGACGACTTTACCCAGTAATAATCGGTTGTTTGCGGCTGATTTTGATGATACCCCAGGGATTCATGTTTGGGATAAGGACTTTAATGATGTAACGTCAAGTTTTCCTTTTATTAATCCGTTTAGCAGTGATTATGCTCCTTTTAATATAGAACAGTTGGATGGCACTCTTTATGTGGCTTATGCTAAACAAAGTGGGACTCCAGGGGAAGAAGAAACGGGTCTAGGATTTGGTGGATTAGCTCAGTTTGATATTAATGGTAATCTACTCAATATTTGGGAAACTCCTGAAACTTCAAGGAATTTGTTAAATGCACCTTGGGGAATGGCTATCGCGCCTGACGATTTTGGAGAATTGAGTAATGCGTTGTTAGTCGGTAACTTTCGAGATGGTCGTATTGTGGGGTTTGATCAAACGACCAGGGAAGCGATCGGATATCTTGAAGATACCAGAGGTAATCCGCTTGAAATTGACGGACTTTGGGATTTATCCTTTGGCAATGGTGAAAGCCTAGGGGAAGCGAATCATCTGTACTTTGCCGCAGGGCCAAATGATGAAACTGATGGTTTGTTTGGTTCTCTGCAATCCGTTCCTGAACCCACAACGGGGTTACTGACTTTTTTGGGTGTAACAGGAATTGCATGGGTTAGTAAGATCACTAAGAAGCGTTCTTAAAATTAGCCCAACATTAAGGGAAGATAGTTTATTTCTCAGTCTCAAACCGCTTCCCTGTCTCCTTTTTAAAGAATTTTCCTCAAGGGCTTTCCTTCCCGGAGAAAATCTGTTAAGATAATTTAAGAGTACAAAAGGGCAAACCAGTATCCAATCAATTATCCCTAGCCAAACGGCTATGTCACAGGATTAGCTTGGTTTTTCGCCCTAGTGGAAGATAAGGGGTAAAACCAAATAATACATGGGCAACAAGCCAACAATTGCAATTTCCCACCTCGGATGTGAGAAAAATCGCATTGATTCAGAACATATGCTAGGCTTGCTAACACAAGCGGGCTACTCAGTGGATGCTAACGAAGAATTAGCTGATTACGTTATAGTCAATACCTGTAGCTTTATTCAGGAAGCAAGACAAGAGTCCGTTCGGACTTTAGTGGAACTAGCAGAAGCCAACAAAAAGATTATCATTTCTGGTTGTATGGCTCAGCATTTCCAAGGGGAATTACTCGAAGAATTACCCGAAGCTGTGGCCTTAGTGGGAACAGGAGACTATCAAAAAATTGTTGACATCATTCAACGGGTAGAAACCGGAGAAAGAGTCACAGAAGTCTCTCAAAATCCTGAATTTATTGCCGATGAAACCATACCCCGCTACCGTACAACTAACGAAGGCGTGGCCTATTTAAGAGTCGCTGAAGGGTGTGATTACCGTTGCGCTTTTTGTATTATTCCCCATCTCCGAGGGAATCAGCGATCGCGTTCCATCGAATCAATTGTCATAGAAGCCCAACAATTAGTTGATCAAGGGGTTCAAGAGATCATTCTCATCTCCCAGATTACCACTAATTATGGCTTAGACCTTTACGGGGAACCGAAACTGGCTGAACTAATTCGGGCTTTAGGAAAAGTTGATATTCCTTGGATTCGCATTCATTATGCTTATCCCACGGGATTAACCCCCAAAGTCATCGCAGCCATTCAGGAAACCCCTAATATTTTACCCTATCTCGATTTACCCTTACAACATTCCCATCCTGAGATTTTAAAAGGGATGAATCGTCCCTGGCAAGGACAGGTCAACGACAAAATCATTGAACAACTCAAAACAGCAATTCCTGATGCCATTTTAAGGACTACATTTATTGTCGGATTTCCAGGGGAAACAGAAGCACATTTTGAGCATTTAGTCAACTTTGTCGAACGTCACGAATTCGATCATGTAGGAGTCTTTACCTTTTCTCCTGAAGAAGAAACCCCTGCGTATAAGATGGATAATCAAGTGCCGTCAGAAATTGCTCAAGAAAGATTTGATTATTTAATGGAAAAACAGCAGCCCATTTCCCTCAAGAAAAATCAAGCTTATATTGGTCAAACAGTGGAGGTATTAATTGAACAAGAAAACCCAAAAACAGCCAAATATATTGGGCGTTCAGCCAGATTTGCTCCTGAAGTTGACGGGCTAGTTTATGTTGAAGGAGAAGCCCAGTTAAATTCAATTATCCCCGTTCAAATTACCGATGCGAATATCTATGATCTCTATGGAACAGTTGTCTAAATGACAAAATCCCTGTCAGTAAAAACATCAGTTGAAACAAATTGTAACTTATGCTAACATAAGCCAAAATATTGAGCAGTTTAAGAACCCTTTATCCTGATTCTAACTGCATCACACTGATACTATTAACCTCAAAGTAAACTTACAACGTAACATTTCTTATGACCATTTCTTTCCAAGACCTAGGCCTTTCTGATGTCCGCGCTAAGCAATTAGAAACCCTTGGGTTTGAGCAACCTACCGAAATTCAAACAAAAGCAATTCCTTTAGTTTTAGAAGGCCATGATATCTTAGGGCAGTCTCAAACAGGAACAGGAAAAACCGCCGCCTATTCCTTGCCTATCCTTGAAAAAATTGACATCAAAAATCCCAATGTTCAGGCTCTAATTTTAACCCCCACCCGTGAACTAGCGCAACAGGTAGCAGAAGCGTTAAAAGACTTTTCCATAGAACGCCGACTCTACATCTTAACGGTTTATGGTGGTCAGTCCATTGAACGGCAAATGCGTAGCTTAGAAAGAGGGGTACACATTGTTGTCGGAACTCCAGGACGGGTCATTGATTTATTAGAACGGAAAAAACTGGTCTTAGATTGCTTGCGCTGGGCCGTTCTTGATGAAGCAGATGAAATGCTCAGCATGGGCTTTATTGACGATGTGAAGACGATTTTAAAGAAAACCCCAGATACTCGTCAGACAGTCTGTTTTTCTGCTACTATGCCTAGAGAAATTCGGGAATTAGTCAGTCAATTTCTGAAATCTCCCGTTACCGTAGCCGTAGAACAAACCCAAGCGGCCCCCACCAAAATTGACCAACACCTCTATGCAGTTCCGAGAGGATGGTCAAAACTCAAAGCTTTGCAGCCTATTCTGGAAATAGAGTCCCCTGAGTCTGCCATTATTTTTGTACGGACTAAACAAACCGCCTCTGAATTAACCAGCAAATTACAAGAAGTGGGTCATAGCGTAGATGAATATCATGGCAACCTCAGTCAGTCCCAACGAGAACGGTTAGTGCATCGCTTCCGAGAAGGAAAAATTCGGTTAGTCGTTGCGACAGATATTGCAGCGCGGGGCTTAGATGTGGAAAACTTAAGTCATGTTATTAACTATGACTTACCCGATAACAGTGAAACCTATATTCACCGTATTGGTCGGACCGGACGGGCCGGGAAGACAGGAACCGCTATTTCTATCGTGGAACCTGTTGATCGTCGCATGGTGCGTCAAATTGAACGGCGTGTGCGTCAACAGTTAGAAACCAGTCAAATTCCCAGTCGTTCTCAGGTAGAAGCGAAACGCTTAGAAAAATTGCAAACCCGGATTAAAGACTCTTTGGCCGGGGAACGGATGGCTTCTTTCTTGCCTTTGGTAAGAGAATTAAGTGCTGAATATGATCCCCAGGCGATCGCAGCAGCAGCCTTACAGATGATTTACGATCAAGATTGTCCTAATTGGATGAAGACTGATTGGGAAGTGCCAGACGATACTTCGGCTAAACCCTTGATTAAACGTAAGCCTAACAAAAATAGCTCGAAGCATAACCGTCATTCTGAACGGAGTGGCGGCGATCGCAAAATCGTGATCCATCAACAAGGACGTTAAGCCATAAGTTAAGCGTATGTAGTTGAGTATACCTCCTGTTAGAATTAAAATTCTGGCGGGGGGTTTGTTTTAGTTACTTACAAATTAAGATTAAAGCTTCACGAATGGTATTACCAAACTCCCAACTACTCTCAGGACTAATATCGATCGCAACTCCTTGAGAGGCAATTTCTTGAGAAACAATGTCCCCTGATGCACTAACCGTGGTTGCTTCTAAAATATTCACTGTATCCGAACCACAAGTTCCCTTATAATTGGTGGTGCGGGTATTGCCATCGGATTGTTGATAAGCAATCGTAAAAATCAGGTTATCTGGGGTTTTTTTCTTTAATTTTACGGTGTAAGTAATATCGTTTTGGTTAAAGGTCATTTCAGGTTTTGCTAACAGGGGATTTATTACAGCATTTATCCCTAATACAGCAAAAATTAATGTTACATGAGAACCGAAATATTTGAGCTTTGGTCTATTAATATATAAAAAATCAATTGAGAAAGTTTTCTTAATTTTCATGGTTTATTGAAAAAAGTAATAATCCAAAGGCTACCTCATTATAGTCTCAATTTATGATGAATTTTGTCAAACTTTAATAATTCTCTGCTTTGGTAGCAACTTAGTACATTCATTCCACAAAATTTGCATCATGTCCGACTACTTAGCCTTAACTTTATCTATCTTTAACCTGATATTGTTATGATATAAAAAAATAATCTTGACAGATAATAACCATGAAAATCCTAGTTTTAAATGCCGGATCAAGTAGTCAAAAAAGTTGTTTATATGACCTCAGTGAAACAGCTTTACCTGAACAACCAATAGAACCTATATGGCAAGCAATGATTGATTGGACAGTCTCCGAGGGTCAAGGAATTTTGACGGTTAAATCAAACAAAATCAAACAAAAAATTACCTTACAATCAGAGCATAAAAGTCAAGATATTGCTCAAATGCTTAACACATTAATTCAGAAAGAAACTAAAGTTATTAATAATTTTTCTGACATTAATATTGTTGGTCATCGGGTAGTTCATGGGGGAATAAACTATTCGGAGGCCACTAGAATTACCCCAGAAGTAAAAGCAACAATTAAAGATTTAATTCCCCTAGCTCCTAATCATAATCCTGCCCATCTCCAAGGAATTGAAGCCATAGAAACCATACTAGGAAATGTCCCTCAAGTTGCAGTATTTGACACGGCTTTTCATCATAGAATACCTGTTGAAAATGCCGCTTATCCCATACCTTACGAATGGTTAGCTAAAGAAATTCGTCGCTATGGATTTCATGGAATTAGTCATCAATATTGTGCGAAACGGGCTGCTCAAATCCTAAATAAACCCCTATCTTCCTTGAAATTAATCACCTGTCATTTAGGCAATGGCTGTTCTTTAGCTGCGATAAAAGACGGAATAAGTATTGATACAACTATGGGATTTACTCCCCTAGAAGGATTAATGATGGGAACCCGTAGCGGCTCAATTGATCCCGCTATTTTGATTTATTTAATGCGGGAATATCAATACACCCCGGAGCAATTAAATACGATGTTAAATAAAGAATCAGGGTTAAAAGGAATCTCCGGTATTTCTGCTGATGTAAGAGCCATTTTTCAAGGCATCAAAGAAGGAAATGAACAAGCAAAATTAGCCCTTGATATGTATGTTCATCGACTGCGATCGCAGATTGGTTCCATGTTAGCAGTTTTAGGGGGATTAGATGTTTTAATTTTTACCGCAGGGGTAGGAGAAAATGCCGCCATAATCAGAGAAAAAGCCTGTGAATCCTTTGGCTTTTTAGGTTTAAAATTAGATCAAGAAAAAAATGAATCCTCTCCCGTTGATGTCGATATTGCTACTATTGATTCAACCGTGAGAATTTTGGTGATTCATACCGAAGAAGATTGGGCGATCGCCGAAGAATGTTGGCATTTGTATCAATTGTATCAATGAGCCAGCTAGGTTGTGAAATTTCTTTACAATTGGGCCAATTGTGTTACTATTTTGGGTGATTGACTCATGAACATATTTATGCAGCGTTCAAACAATCAACCTTGGTGGAGGAGTTTACAGGAGTGAAAAACCAAATGCCAGATACACAGCTATCCAAAAAAGTACACAGAAGTACCTTTGATCCCATACGCATCGGTGTGATTGGAGTGGGTAACATGGGACAACATCATACCCGTATCCTAAGTTTACTCAAAGATGTGGAATTTATCGGCATCTCCGATGTTAATGTAGAACGAGGGATTGACATTGCCAGTAAATATAGGGTTCGTTTTTTTGAACATTATCTCGACTTACTGCCCCATGTAGATGCGGTTTGTATCGCCGTTCCCACCCGTTTACATCATCCTGTCGGAATGGACTGTTTACGGGCCGGTGTTCACACCCTGATTGAAAAGCCCATCGCCGCTAGTATTGCCGAAGCGGAGTCTTTAGTCAATGCTGCTGCTTCTTCCAACGGTATTCTACAAGTGGGACATATTGAACGGTTTAACCCTGCTTTCCAAGAACTCAGTAAAGTTCTGAAAACAGAAGAAGTCCTGGCCTTAGAAGCGCACCGCATGAGTCCTTATTCCCAAAGGGCCAATGATGTTTCTGTGGTGTTAGACTTAATGATCCATGATATTGACCTATTGTTGGAATTAGTAGGATCACCCGTCATCAAATTAACCGCCAGTGGTAGTCGTGCGTCTGACTCTGGTTATTTAGATTATGTCACAGCGACCCTAGGGTTTGCCAATGGTATTGTAGCCACCTTGACTGCGAGTAAAGTCACCCACCGCAAAATTCGCCGTTTAGCAGCCCATTGTAAAAACTGTTTAACTGAGGCAGATTTCCTCAATAATGATATTTTAATTCACCGACAAACTACCGCTAACTATAGCACTGATTATGGTCAAGTATTATACCGTCAAGATGGACTGATCGAGAAAGTTCATACCACTAAAATTGAACCCCTTCATGCGGAATTAGAGCATTTTGTCCATTGTGTCCGAGGAGGTGATCAGCCTTCTGTTGGGGGAACTCAGGCCCTGAAAGCCTTACGGTTAGCCAGTTTAATTGAACAAATGGCCCTAGATGGTCAGGTTTGGCAGCAACCGGAGGTTAACTATCAATATCTTAATCCCTCCCAAGTCAGTGTTTCTTAAGGAAATTAGGGAAGAAGGTTGGCCTTTTTCCCTCCTTTTATTGGAGATTTTGACATCGAGCCTTGGGTACGGCAGGTCATGTCGGAACCTCGCTTCGACTGCGCTCAGCGAGCGGAGCCGAGCTGAACGCTTCAGGAGATTTGTCCTCTACTTTTGTTGGAGAAATCCTGCATCAGCAAGACGGGTCGTTGATTGAAGACTCCCCGCACCTTTAGGTGCGGGGAGTGTCAAAGAAGATAATCTGATTCCTGACTCCAAAACCTACGCAGTATTGCAACCCAACCTACAAGATCAGTGATCGCACACTAAACGATTGTCCGATTAATTCAAAGTCTTTGGTTTCTTGATTTTTTAGCTTGGCTCGAATCTGGGCAAATTGTCTGACAACTTTGGGTTTATATAATCGTTCACCGCATTTTAAACAGACTTCTGCTTCTACTTGAACAATGGCTGTATTTACCCCACCTTTGAGAAGTTTTTCAACTTGTTTAGTGGTCAATTCTCCTTGACAATTAGGACATTTTTTCGGCTTTTCCATCAATATCTCCTTATTTTTCCATTAATCCACTTTTTGGGATCAGGTCGATATACCGTAACTAAAATAGCTGTGTCTGTTTCTTGATCATAATCCCAGACGCTATGAATCGGCTCAGTTGCGAAGTTTTCCCATAGATTAGGCAGCGTGGATAGGGTTGATGATGAGGATAGTTTTCTATAATTTCGCCATACAGCACAGAATGATAAATTTCATCGAAAGACAATTGATCTTCTTCAGCTTCTTCATCTGCATGGTCGGTAATCCAAAATCGATAATCAAGAATTGCCTCAATAATATGCTTTAGATTCATTGATTATAAAATTCAATACTGCTTAATCTAATTTGTTGTTACATCTTGTGAAATGATTGGACGACCATCTTTTAAATCTAAAATGCGACTGACAGCAATGCGATCGCCTGGTTTCACCCCAGAAATAACCTGATAAGATTGACCTTGAATTGCCCCTACTTTCACCGGAATTTGTTTAGCAATTAAACTATCCTTGGATTTTCCCTCTTGGGCCACATAGACAAATTTTTGTCCACCTAAACTGGTAACGGCAGTCGTAGGAACTAAAACCCCTGGTTGGGTATCCCAAATCACCCTAGCTCGCACATATTGTCTATCCCGTAAGCTACCATCATTAGGAAAGGTCATTTTTACAAGAATAGATTGAGCGTTTTGTTCCACTAAAGATGCGATAAAAGTGATACTTCCCCGAACCCCAGGACTACCATCAGTCTTAATAATTTCTACCGGAAGCCCCTTCTTGATGCGATCGCGGTTTTCTGTGGGAATATTCACATTCAAGAAAAAGACTTGATTATCTGTCACGGTAGTGATGGTTTCACCCACATTAACATTATCGCCAATTTTATGAGTATTAAAAGCACCCACCACCCCATTGATGGGAGAAGTCAGGAAATTATAGTCTAAGGTAACAGCAGTTGACCCCTGTTGTCCCTGAGCTTGGGTAATAGCAGATTGACGACTATCCACATTGGCAAAGGATTGATCTACCCTTCTCTCCGCCGCTACAAAATTCTGTTGAGCCGCTTTTAAAGCTTGAGCAGAAGCATCACGGGTTTTCTTTTGAGATTTTAATTGAGACTGAGTAGCATTTAAGGTGCGTGTCGCTTCATCAAGACTTTCTTTCGTCACCACATCTTCTGATTCTAAGAATTTCGCCCGCCCAAAATTTTTCTCAGCCAAAATCAATTCCGCTTCTACCCGTTGCACATCTGCTTCCGTACCGGCCAAAGTTGCTCTGGCATTTTCCACATTGGCCCTAGCTTGATCTCGTTCCGCTTCTCGTTGCCGAAATTCCGCTTCTGCTGCCCGTAAATCGGCTCTTGCTACATTCAAACTCCCGGTGGCTGCTGCTAATTGTTCTTTTTGCTGTTGGGGTTCAATTTCTATCAGTCTCTGTCCCTGACGCACAGTGTCCCCCTCCCCGACCAAAATACTGACAATGCGCCCATTAGTACGACTGGGGGCTAAGTCTACCCTCTGTCTAGCTTCGAGGTATCCGACAAAGGCACTACTATTAACCAAGGTGGCAGTTTGGAGGGTTTGTAGTTGTACGGGAAGGGCTTGAGGGGCGGTTGCTTGGGGGGTTTCTGTACCACACCCTGTCACTAAGGAGGAAATCATTAAAATGGTTCCGAGCCATTTTTGAGAAGATTGAAGATGTTTGTCTGCCATTGCTCTGATGATTGCTGAAGTGATTTAGAATTTAACAGAAGAAACCGAACTTTCCCTTGAAGTTTTTTTAAGGTTGATAATTAAGGGGTTTTCTGGGGTCAGAATAGGTGACAATACGACACTCTACCATTCTTTGGGTGAGGGCTGTATAATTCAGTCTTCCCCCGGTAATTTGGTATTCTGAACGAGGGTTAGGGAGATGTCCCATGGGCGCATCTAAACTGTAGTCGAGATTTTGTTTAAAGGCTACCCATTGACCATCTTTACGCCATCCCACTCTTGTGCCAAAATCATCGTAAGCATCGCTGGCTAATAAGCGTCCCGGTTTGTTTCCGGTTTCAACAAAAATGGAAAATTGAACACTAAAGCCAAATCTTCCCTGAGAATATTGTTTCCATAGCTCATCAATAGTTTTTAAGTCCCAACAGGGCATTTGGGCAATATCGTCACGGGACATCCAACCCTGTTGATCTCGCTTAATCGACTGTAAGATTAAGGTATTGGTGATTTCATTGGCTTTGAGCCATTCTTGCCTTTCTAAGCGGCTCCGCAGGAGGGTGAAATCAACTCCCGTTTCTGGTGAAATTAAGGATTGATCCTTTTTCGGCATTTCTTGGGCCGAAATAGGTGATAGGGAAATCCAACTAAAGATAAATGCTAACAACAGTTTATGGAATGGGCCCGTCATTTTCATCATAAAAATACAATAAGGTTTCAAAAATTTTATCGTCAATATTGTTCCTAGCAGTTATTTTAACCTACCTTTGCATTAAGCTGATTAAGAAAAAAGTGTCTTTTGGCAATTTTTCGCTACCCATGATAACGTAAAGACGTTCTTTTTTTGTATGTATCGATGCGCCTATTTTTTGGACTCGTTTTAGGAACTTTTTTGTTGGTAGTTGCGATCTCATTTAAGAGTTTTCCAACTTATGCTACCTCTAACCCCACTCAAGATTATGCTCAATATCTCTGGGAGGTTCATCATCAGGAACGACCTGAACCTACTGGTATTTTAACTCAATTACCAGCTAAGGATGATGTTGTCACCGAGGAAATGGTCAGTTATGGCAACCTAGGGGGAAAACCGATCAATGGTTATTTAGCGTCCCCGACAAAAAGCGATCGCCCTTTACCTGGAATTATCATCATTCATGAATGGTGGGGACTCAATGACAATATTAAAGCTATGACGCGGCAAATTGCGGCTCAAGGCTATAATGCTTTAGCGGTCGATCTTTATGAAGGAGAATTCGCTGACACCCCAGAAAAAGCCAGAGAATTAGTTACCAATGCTCAAAATAATAGCGATCGCCTTAAGCAAAATCTGACCTTAGCTTATCAGTATTTAGAACAAAGGCAAAAGTCCCCAAAAATTGCCTCTCTGGGTTGGTGTTTTGGAGGCAGTTGGTCTTTGAAAACTGCTTTATTATTCCCCGATCAACTTGATGCTACGGTGATTTATTATGGAGGAGAATTAGAAACAAATCCCGAAGTTTTAAAACCGTTACAAATGCCGATTTTAGGGATTTTTGGAGAATTGGATCAGCGGCCTTCTCCTGAAACGGTGAAATCTTTTGAAACTGCCTTAAAATCTCTAAATAAACAAGCTGAGATCTATATATATTCTAATGCGGATCATGCTTTTGCTAATCCATCAGGACAACGATATAATCCAGAGGCTGCTATGGATGCTTGGGAAAAAACCTTACAATTTCTCTCAAAATATCTTAACTAATAAGTAACACAGGCATACTTCGGCCGGCTCAGTACAAGTCCTGCCTGTTACAAATAGATATTTTTTGATGAGATATAATCGATCTTCAACAATTGACAATGAACAATGGACAATTGACAATTACCTCTACCTTTTAGGTAGAGGATTGAAAATAAGGAAAAATTTTTTAATTTCTCCCCTTAAAAGAGGAGGTTTTAAACCAAATTAACCAATTGTCAATTGTCAATTGTCAATTGTCCATTGATAAAATTAGCCTCCTAACAGACATCAACAGGGGTTATTAAGTTATTTTTCCCAAACTTTCTTCATTAATTACACCAAAAGTAATAAAATAACAAGGTTATCGGTTTGTTCCCTGTGACAACCGAAATAGGGCTGTAAAATGACTTGGACTAGACATCATGTTTTGGGGTTAGCTGACTGGGTAAAGGATGAATACGATACCCTATTACAAACGGCCTCTAGTTTCCGTGAAGTGTTATCTCGACGCACGAAAAAGGTTCCGGCCCTTCAGGGACTGGTAGTAACAAATATGTTTTTTGAACCCTCTACCCGTACCCGTAGCAGCTTTGAATTAGCGGCCAAACGTCTCTCTGCTGATATCTTAAATTTTGCCCCAGGAAGTTCTTCTTTGACTAAGGGAGAAACCATTTTAGATACGGCTAAAACTTATCTGGCCATGGGAACAAATATCATGGTAATTCGCCATAAAGAGGCAGGAGTTCCCCAGGCGATCGCAGCAGAAATGGATCGTTTAGACACAGGGGTTAGTATCCTCAATGCGGGGGACGGACAACATGAACATCCCTCCCAAGGGTTATTAGATTTATTTACTATCTGTTCTTTATTAGATTGTGATAAACCTCGATTAGAGTTATTAAATGGCAAAAAAATTGCTATTGTTGGAGATATTTTACACTCCAGGGTTGCCCGTTCTAATATTTGGAGTTTAACAGCAGCAGGGGCTAATGTCCATTTAGTGGGGCCACCAACTTTAGTTCCTGAATGGTTTAAAGGGATGAAAAATGAGTCTCATTCTGGGGAATTATTCTTACATTGGGAATTAGAACCTGCTTTAGAAAAGGCAGATTTTGTTATGACTTTGCGCTTACAAAAGGAACGGATGACGGATTATTTGTTACCGAGTTTACGGGAGTATCATCAACTTTATGGGATTACTCGAAATCGCTTAGAATTATGTCATCCTGATGTTAAAATACTTCATCCTGGGCCGGTTAATCGTGGGGTAGAAATTAGTTCTGATTTGATGGATGATCCTCAATTTAGTTTAATTCAACAACAGGTTACAAGTGGTATTGCTGTGAGAATGGCTTTATTATTTTTGATTGGGACTTCTTCTGAAATGGTTGATAATTAATCTTAAATCACTCAAAATAATATATGTGTATTATTCTTGACTCAATATGTGGAGAATTAGACTAATTACAGCGAAATGCTACTTATAGTCTGTAGATTTTTATGGCTTAGTAATGGTTAGTTTCTTGTATGAAGCATCAACCACGAAAACAATTGGGTAATAATATTAGACAACTTCGGACAAACCTAGGACTCTCACAAGAACAGTTAGCTGAAAAAGCTGATTTGCATCGTACCTATATCGGTGCTGTGGAACGCGGTGAGCGCAATGTGAGTTTAGATAATATTCTTGCTATTGCTCGCGCTCTTGGTGTTTCAGCAAGTAACTTATTAGAGGGTGTAGAATAATGTTTACGTCTCCCTACGAAGGTTATCCAGAACAGGAATGGCTAGGAATTACTCAACAATTAGTCAATGATTTTCCGCTTTCAAATGAAGTCTTAATTTCAATTGTAGAGTCTGCATGGGAAGATATTTATTCTTCTAGTTTAGGTAGTTCTCAACTAAAAATCGGTCAAGATATTTTCTTACCTGCTCAAGCAACAGGGGTAATTTTAGAAAAATTAATTGCTATGATCTTGGTTAATCAATATGATGGATGGCGAGGTAGCCAGGCAAAACACGAAAAAGATATTGTGTGTAGTTTTAATGATCGCTATTCATTTGAAATTAAAACATCATCTAGTAAAAGTGGATTATATGGTAATAGAAGTACAGGTCATCGATCAGATAATCGCTTAAAATATAGAACAGGCTATTATTTAGTGATTAATTATAAGTTACCAACGGAAGATGATCTAAACCGTCAAATCTGGAAAATTCGTTTTGGTTGGATTGATGATGAAGACTGGTTAGGTCAAAAGAAACCGACAGGACAACAAGCATCTATCGGTGCAAAATTAGCTAGTTTAAAGTTAATCACACTTAAACATTATCCGTGACAATCTCAAATAATTTTCCCTGTTTAATTGTTTGTTGTTCCTCAAAACGAATATTTTTAATTCTCTCTATAGCAATATTTATGTAATCTTTATTAATTTCAAAACCGATTACCTTACGACCACTTTTAATTGCTGCTTCTACGGTTGATCCAGAACCCAAAAAAGGATCAAAAACAATATCGCCTACATGACTACTTGCTAAAATAATCCGAGTAACTAATTGAATGGGAAATTGTGCCGGATGGGGGGTTCTTTCTTGAGAACTTCTATTTTTTCCTGATGTTACTTTTGGTATTTGCCAAACATCTGTCGGATTTTTCCCTTTGATATTACATTTTAATTTACCATTCTTTTTCTGATTAGGATATTTAACATTTGGATCACGGATATCATCTAAATTAAAAATATAATTTTTAGGATCTTTAACATACCAAAGAAATTTTTCATTTCGAGGAGAAAAAAACAATTTTCCTGCAACTCCTGCCCCATAATTCCAGATAATTTCTTGTATTAAATAAAAAGGAACTCTATCCCAAATTAAATAAGGAATCGGAATTGCTTTAGCTTGGTTAGGAATTGATAAATATCCCAAATTTAACCAAAATGCACCATTCAATGATGTACAAAAATACACTTGATTAATCCATTTAGCCATCCATTCAATATAATCATCTAAACACAATACAGATTCATATTCTTTTCCAATATTATAGGGAGGAGATGTAATAGTTAAAGATAAAGATTCTTTAGGTAGAAAATTCATCAATTCTAAAGAATCCCCATGATAAATTAAGATATCCTTATCTTCATAGATAGGCTTTCCTAGAAACGATTGAAAGCGATATAAATCCATACAACACGATCCCCCTCTGAATAAATGCTACTTATTGTCATCATAGCGATAGAATAACTCTCAGTCAATGTTGATATTATTTTGCTGAAACCTTATTGTAGGTATCAACAACCGTTAACCCCTACTTTCCCGTAGCAGTATAAGTTATCCACCAATTTGAGACATGGTACGTTGATAAATTCCTGTTTCGGTTCCTGAGTCCCTTTGTTTATAATTAATCTCTGGTTTAATATGTAATAAATGAGCAACTTTTTCTTTTATTTCTGTTGTATCAGTTCCCTGTCTTAAGAGGGTTTTTAAATCAATTTGTCCCGTTTCATTTAATAAGCAAGGCCGTAACCAACCATCCGCAGATAAACGCATTCGGTTACAGCGATCGCAGAAACATTCAGACATCTGACTAATAAATCCTAATGTTCCTTTTGAACCTGGTATTTTAAAGACATCTGCGGGGCCATTTCCTTTAATATTACTCTCCATTAATCCCCATTTATCTCGTATTTTTTGTCTTATTTCTTCTGAGGGAACCCAAGCGTTATCGCTGAATAATTCGGCATTACCAATGGGCATAAATTCAATAAAACGGATGTGCCAATTTCGTTCTATACTTAAGGCGGCTAAGTCTTCGATTTCGTTTTCATTGACCCCAGGAATGACAACTACATTTAATTTTAAGGGGTCAAAACCGACTTGATAAGCGGTTTGAATGCCATTCCATGTTTGTTGCCAAATCCCCCTTTTATTGTAACCGATAATTGTCTCAAATGTCTCTGGTTTTAAGGAATCTAAACTAATATTAATTCGTTTTAATCCTGCATTATATAAATCTTGGGCCATGGATGATAATAAAAACCCATTGGTAGTCATTGATAGGTCTTCGGTTGCGGGTAAAGCGGCTATATCCTGAACTAAATCTACCACACCAGGGCGTAATAATGGTTCTCCTCCTGTGAGGCGAAATTTAGTAAATCCTAGGGGAATAAATACGGTTTTTAGTAAGGTAATTATTTCCTCATGGGTGAGTAATTCTTGACGCAAAATATAATCTAATTCTGCTCCTTGAGGTAGACAGTATTGACAGCGAAAGTTACAACGATCAATTAAACTAATACGGAGATAATCAACTTGATTCATGGGGAAGTTTCTCGAAAAAAATTGGGCTTTAATTAATTAGGATTCAGGAATAATAATTCCGTCATTTTCTTCTAATTTACGAATAATGGTTGACGGGTTTATTTCACTGGGTTTAAAAATGGAATCTAAGGCTTCATTTAGAGTTTTTGCCATGATAATTTGATTTTCATAAACAACAATAACTCTCGCTAAAGTTGGTAAACTATTTTGTTCAGCTTCTAGATAAAGAGGTTCTACATAAAGTAAAGATTGTTCAGTAAAAAAGGGAATAACTAAAAGGTTTCCTTGAATTACTCTTGATCCTTGACGATTCCAGAGAGAAATTTGTTGAGAAATTACGGGATCTTGGTTGATCAATGCTTCAACTTGTTCGGGCCCATAAATAACCCGTTGTTTTGGTAATTGAAATAATAACATCTTACCATAATTATCCCCATCAGAACGAGCAAATAATCCGGCAATTAAATTATTGCGACTGGTGGGAGTATAAACCGTAAAAAGCATAAATTCTTGAGCATCATTAGTGAGACTCATTAATAAATAATATGGCTCAATGGGTTGTTGTTTTTCTCCATAAATTTCTTGAGGAATACGCCATTGATCTTCTCGATTATAAAACACTTGAGGATCGCCCATGTGATAGGTTAATAAACGTTCTGACTGGGTGTTAAATAAGTCTTTAGGGTAACGAATATGGGCTTTTAGGGTTGAAGGCATTTCCGTCAAATCTGTAAACAAATTGGGAAAGATTTCAGACCAAGATTGAGTCAGAGGATCACTGGGATCGACAATATAAAAATTCATGTCTCCATTGTAAGCATCAATGACAATTTTGACAGAATTACGAATATAATTAAAATTGCGATCGCCAGGATCAGAATAGGGATAACGATCACTGGTTGTATAGGCATCAATTATCCAGTAAAGGGTTGTTTTCTTGGGTGAATTACTATCATTTTTAACCTCGGCAGTGACTAAATAAGGATCACGATCAAAGCGAAGAAAAGGGGCTAATTTACGAATACGATGGTTAATATTACGACGAAATATTAATCGAGTGTCCCCTGTAAAATTGCGAGTAAATAACATTTGCCAATCTTTGAGATAAGCAGCAAATAGTAATCGTTTTCCCCAAGATCCAATATTAATCCCACCCCGACCATCATAAACATTATAGACATTATCTTGACCGCTAGGATAGTCTAATTCTTTGACCTCTGTATTGGTCATAATATAAGTATCAGTAGATTCTCCAAAATAGATGCGAGGGTTATCAATGGGAATACTATCTCGAATTAAAGAACTAGCAGTTTGTAGTTCTCCTTCGTTGCTTTCTGTGCCAATATTTTGGACAAAATAGAAGGGTAAACCACCTTGATCAACTCGGTTTACGGGAGAGAGAGTAAAGCCATAACCATGGGTATAAATTAAATGTTGGTTCACCCAAGTTTTTGCTTGTTGCGGCACTGCATTATAGTCTAATTCTCTAGGGGCAATTAATACCTGTTGTTTGGCAGTAATTGGTTTTTGTCCGTCTATTTCTGTGGAAATTGTATAACGATCAATATCAGCATCCAGGAATTTATAATAAAGACGAATTTGTTGTAATTGGCGATTAGTTTCTAGCAGTGGACGAGAATCCCAAAGACGGATATTATTAATTGTTAAACGGTTTTTTTCTAGATCTTTATCTGTTAAAGTTCCGGTGCCATTAAAGGTTTCAATTGAAATTTTATCTAAATCAAAAGCACGACGGGTTAAGGCAATAGTGCGTTCAATATAAGGTTGTTCTCTGGCTAATTCATTGGGTTCTACCACAAAACTTTGAACCCCTTCTGTGATGAATAAAATAGATAAAAGAATGGTTAAATATAAGATGAAGGGAAGGCGTGAAAAAGGAAGACGGGGTAAAGCCGAATATTTAAGCGAACCTTTGGGATATTTTCCCCATCCGGTGATACCTTTAATGAATAACCAAAAAGCAATAGATATCGCTGCGATCGCGGCCATAGTATCAAGGGGTAATGCAACATGAACATCCGTATAACTTGCCCCGAAAACTACGCCCCGTGTAGAGTATAAAAGTTGATAACGGGCTAACCAATGATACAATCCTACAATGGACATTAAGAAACTGCCCAAGATATATAAATGGCAAAGTTGGTCACGGGAAAACCCAGGAAATTTACCTTGAGAGAGACTTTTTCCTGATAATAAATAAATCAAACTAACAGCAATAAACCCATAAAGAAAGAGTCCCCCTAACCAAAAATTGAGTAATTCCCAAAAAGGCAATTTAAACACATAAAAACTAAGATTTCGACCAAATTGAGGATCAACTTCACTAAAAGGAGTAGACTGAAAATATTGCAAAATTCTTGTCCAATTTCCTGATAAAACTAAGCCAAAGACTAAACTAAAAAGGATAGCCATTGTCTTTAGCCAAAATTGGGGATTAATGAGCATAAAAATGATAATCCCTGCGACAACTCCCAATTTCAAAAGATGTTTACTCAGTTGAGACAACAGTTCAGGAACAGAGTTAAAAAAGAAGGGAGAGGGAAGGGGTGGAGTAATATTAGGTAAAGTCAGGTCAGGAGTCCAAACAGTATAGGCCACTTGACTGTAATAAATTAACATTAACCCCATCAGTCCTCCTAACCCAAAGACCACTAGCAGCAACCCAAATAATTTGATAGGTCGAGATTCAGGAAATACTTGTGAGGAGGGTTTGGCCCGTTCTCGTCGCCGTTTTTTGGCGGATGGGGGGGTTTCTGGAACCCCATTCCATTGAAGAATTTTCGCTTGATGTAAATTCCCCCATAAAAACCAGAGGGAAAAGCTGGTGGTCACTCCCCAGAGGGCAAACTGACAAAATAACCGCTTAAGATAGGTTCCTAAATATCCAATTTCTTGAAACCATAATCCTTCAATAATGACATGGGATAATGCTTCAAAACCTAACCAGACTCCGATCAGAAGACTGATTAATTTAATTAGGGGATGGGTTAATAATTTGACCATGGGAGGTGTGAGGGTGTAAGGAATTTAGGCAGATTTGTAGGGGAAAACGGCCGTCTTCCCTTACCATAACACTTATACTTTTATCTTAACTTCTCGACAATTCTAATGTCTGAGCTTTTATTCCTTGATGTTTTCCTTGAAAAATCATTTTAACGCCTCTTGCGGGTGCTAAAGTTACCCCTCGTCGTTGCAATTTTTCGGGTTGTGTATCGCCGAATTTAAGTTGATAGTTAGTCATAATAGTAGCTAATACTAATTTCATCTCAAATTGTGCCAAAGCTTCCCCTAAACAACGTCTTACCCCACCACCAAAGGGAATAAATTCATAAGGAGAATATTGTCTCTCTAAAAATCTTTCTGGACGAAATTCATGATGATTAGGATAAAGATCTTCTCGTTGATGGGTTAAATATATACAACCCATTACTATGTCCCCTGGTTTAATAGGATATCCTATAATTTCTACAGGTTCTTGAGCCACTCTCGGAAAGGTTAACATTGCTACGGGGGAGATCCTTAATGTTTCATTACAAACTGCTGTTAAGTAAGGCAAACGAGCGATATCCATCGCATCAGGAGACTCCCCAAGACTGGCTAATTCCTGACCTAGTTTTTCTTTGACTTTTGGGGTACAATGAAGCCAATACAAAGCCCAGGACATAGCCGTTGCGGTGGTTTCATGACCTGCTAACAATAACCCCATCAGTTCATCTCGTAATTCTTCGTCAGTTAAGGGGTTGCCGAATTCGTCTCTTGATGCCATCAATAAGGATAGAATATCGGTGCGGTTGGGATCAGGGTTAGCATGGCGATCGCTAATTTCTGCATAGATTAAATTATCTATTTGTTGTCGTCGATGCAAAAATTTACCCCAAGGACTCCATTTTCCCCAGTCTTGTTGCAAAAATGAGAAGAAAAGAAAGGAGGAAGTTAGAGGGGACTCAAATAATTCAGTTAACTCCCCAAATAGCTGTTTAATTTGTTGGTAACGTTCCCCTTGAGTAATACCGAATACTGTCTCAATAATGATTTGTAAGGAGATAGCTTGCATGGCATTTCGGGCGAGAAATGTTTGCTCTATCGGCAGTTGAGTCATCACTTCATTGGTAATACCGATAATCCTGTCTCCGTAAGCTTTGAGACGTTCCCCATGAAAGGATGGCATCACCAATTGACGGCGTTTTCGGTGGCGATCGCCTTCTATTAACATAGTAGAAGAATTTCCGACAACGTGCCGCAAAATGCTATTAAATCCGCTAGGTGCGTTAAATTGTTTGCGATCGTTGGTTAAAATTTCCTGTATTGCTTGAGGATCGCTTGTCATGATCACGCGATCGCCAAATCCGATCCCACTAGCAAGAAACATCTCAGGATATTGAGCCTGGTTATTTTCTAAAAAACTAACGGGATCAAAAATCCATTGCAGACGTTGTAAGAAAGAAGGGGTTTTAGAACCAGGAATTATTTTCATCAAACTTATTTTCAGGAATTGCTATAACTTCTTAAATTATAACAAAGCTTGTAGGGCGATGCACTGCTCACCCTACTACATTCATGGTTAATTACTAACCCCAGTATAACTTGTTGCTCAGTTTAATCTTTATTAGACTTGGTTGGTTTTTTAGTCTTTAAAATTAACCCTAAGCCACCTAATAGGAGAAGTCCCAGAGATGGGTTAGACTCAGGAACAGAAGCAATAGAAACTAAAATGAATTCATTGTTATCTGCTTGTCCTGGAGTACGTCCCACACTGAAAGGAAAGTTATTGTCATTGGTAATCAACAAAGTGTTTTTATCAATGGGTAAAATTGCCTCAATGGTAACAAATGGAAATGTAAATATTCCATCAGTGGTGCCATTGCCACCAAGATTATTAGGATCAGCAATATCTAACAAATCTACTAATAATTCTTTTTTGACAAACCCATCTTGATCAACTTCATTAATGTTGATTTTATAGATACGTTTGAATTGGGCGGGATCAGAAAATAAGGGATTATTAGGATCGCCTTGTTTTCCATCTCGTTCAATGACTAAAAATTCGGTGTCACTAATAGCAGTTAAGTCACCGATCGCCTGTCCCGTTTCTGTGGGATTTTCTAGACGATAATTAAAAGAATTTCCGGTAAACTGAGAAGTTGCTAAATCATACTCATAAATTAACAAGCGATCGCGTTGTGGATCGGAGGTTAATGGCCCTTCTAAGAGGGGATAAAGTTTGGTTCCACTGGTATTAATAGCCATTCCTTCAAATCCCCTAGAACGAGCTAAATTCGCTGTTGTTAGGTTAGGATTATCAGGAGATTGTACGAAAGGGTTTGCATCTAATCCCAGTACATTAGGAATAGAAATCGGGGCTTCTAGTAACGTGCCATCTGCACTAAAATGAAGTAAGAATGGGCCGAATTCGTCTCCTACCCAAAATGTTCCATCAGGGGCTTCACGGAAGGATTCTATATCAAAATCTGCCCCAGTTAACCAACGATTTGTTACGATATTAGCATCAACTGGAATGGCAGAACTAGGATAATTTGTTAAATCAGCAACAATGTCAAAATTAATCAGATTATTTTGATCGTTTAACTGCAAAAAACTATCTTCTGTAAAGCTAGGAAGTCTGGCCCCAGTTTGCCAATTTGCCGCAAATACTTCTCCAGTATTAAAGTCTATTTCAACGGTATAAAAACGCAATACTGAGTCAGCAGAATTAGCTTTACTTCCAAACCCATTATCTTCCATTACTCGATAAGTATTGGCGGTTGGGCCTGGTAAAATAGCCGAAAATCCTTGTACGGGTTCTTGGTTTACAAAAGGGGGAACAAAGCCATTAGATGGGGCAATAAATTGTCCTGATGTTGGCCCTGGCGCAAAGGTATTAGCGTCTAATACTGCTCGTCCGACTAATTCACTAGCTAGGGCATTTGGTTGGGTGATCATAGCCCCTAAAAGGACTAAAATACACGATGACAATTTTAGTTTTAACATAAACTCCTCACTGTTTAACTAACAGTCTATTTACAAAAGACTAAAGGAATTATAGGACATAAAAATTAAGAATTAATTAAGGTTATGTTATTGTTAAATTATTGTAGATTTTATTAAAATAGAAAAAAGTAATTGGTAAAATTAAAAAGAGGATTAATTATGAAAGATTATCATATTAATATATTTTACAGTGAAGAAGATGGGGGATATATTGCGGATATTCCCCATCTTTCCTATTGTTCTGCTTTTGGAGAAACTCCAGAAGAAGTAGTAAAAGAAGTTCAAATTGCTAAACAAACCTGGTTAGAAGTTGCAAAAGCACAAGGAAAATTTATTCCTACTCCTACTTATCGTCCGACAATTTATCAAGTTTAAGGGGTATATCAATTATTCTTGAATAATACCATAAAAACTCATCATTTTGAACATCATATTCCTTATCATAATTTATTGTTGTTTCTGGATTAAAGAAACTAATATCTTCTTCTTTCAACATAGAGAAAAACGGATCAGAGTTAACATAATTTTTTTTTTCAGGATTAACACACCAACCAAAAAAATCTGCTTCATAAGCTAAAAGCCAATATTTAGAATATAAATTTTCCTTATCCATGAATGATTGCCAGCGTTCTAAAGGTTGCTGTGAATCAATTAGTCCATTCTGACATAAATGACAAGTAATTACAGCAACTATAGAATCCTGAACTTGTATAACTTTATTGACTACTGCATCTTCAACTTTAATTTTCAGAGATTTACATAAATATAGTCCCCAAGCAACTTCATAACTATGGTTTAACTCTGATTGATAACCAATAAATTTATTTAAAACTTGACTAATTTTAGTTGTGTCAATTGAATATTTTTTATCCTCATATCTTGCATTATTATATCTTATTAACAAATCTGTAATTATTGAAATAACGCTAGAATCAGCTATTAAACATTGTAGAAGAATTGCTTCAAATATTTTCCAATTGTCAGGAATTATAATAATTTTTTTAATGTTTGACAAACCATACTTAATAATATTCTCACTAGGAAATTTTTTATGATAATCAAAAACTTTGTTGAAAAAAGTTAATAGTTTTTCATTCTGTCTAAATGAAGATTCTCTTTCAGTAAATTTAAAATTTTTTAAATCCAGAATAGCTATATTTTCAAATACTTCAGGAAGATTAATAATGTAGGTTTTTTGTGAATTAGGCTCAAGTTCAAACTCATTAAAAATTTGATGTAGTATTTTTAATGTTGTTTCAGCTTCAGATATAGTTTCAAAGTATAAATAATAGTCATCAATATAACGAAAACCATCAGGTATTTTTCCTAATATAGAACATAATTGATTATCTATTTTTGAACCAATAATTTCACCAATAATGAAAGATGTATCAGTTCCTATTGGAATACCTAAACTTTGTTGATTCTGAGTATTCCGAATTGCCTTATCAATTGAATTACCATAAAGTCCATCATTATGACGATTTTTTTTTGCTTCATCTTTTCCATGAATTGCCCAAGGAATACTATGTGTATAAAGAGTTGAATAATAACGCGATATGTCCGTATATAAACTATAGCGTAATCCTGAAGATCTTATTATTCTTTCATTAACTATCTGAAAATTATAATCAGGAGAAACTGATCTACCATACTTTGTCTTTTTATCAACCATCAATCTACTAGCTGAAAGCTCTGATTTTTGACATAAATTATAAATACTTTCCCAATTTTTATATATTTCATTTGACAAAATTAATTGATGTAATGGATTAGGAATGCCTAAATTACGACGAGTAACTTGATTTTTGGGAAATGAATGATATGAACAGTTACTTCGTTCATGTCCTTTCAGAAACTCGTTTTTATTATTAACAGTTCGTTCAGTTATTTTGGCAAGTTGATTAGTTTGGAATGCTGGAATCAATTCCTTGGGAAAAAATCCCTGTCCTATTAAATTATCTAATGTTAATTGTGGTGTGGTCATCTTAATAACGTTTAATTTTCTTTTCTTGCCTTTTCTTAATATAACAAACTTACCCAAAAGTGTCATGAAGGGAATGATCTCCTTATCATCATCCTAAGTATGATCACTTATCTTGTAACTAACTGTTATGATAGAATAAAATCTAACAAACTCGTGATCAGTATTAGTAAAAGCGATGGAAACTCAAACCGTTAAACAGAAAGCACAAAAATTAATCGAAAATTTGCCTGAAAATTCCTCTTGGGATGATTTAATGTACGAAATTTATGTTAGACAATCAATCGAATCAGGATTAAGCGATAGTGAAGCAGGGAGAGTGATTTCTGTGGAAGAAGTTAAAGCAAAATTTGGATTGTCAAAGTGAAAGTTTTTTGGACTCAAACAGCAGTTAATCATCTATCTTCTATTTATAACTACATTGCTCAAAATTCAACCTATTATGCTCAAAGACAGGTTGAACGATTAACCAAACGTTCCGAACAGATTGCAATATTTCCTCTATCGGGTCGTATTGTACCAGAATTTGAAGCAAAGCAAATTCGAGAAATTATTGAAGGACATTATCGCATTATTTATTTGATTAAACCTGAGCAAATAGATATCATTGGTGTGATTCACGGTTCATTATCAATTAACTCTATTGAAGAAAAATAAAGTGTGATTCCTAATTAAGCGATCTTTCATCTTGTTAAAAGAGATAGGGGTTTAACAGTGTTAAACCCCTACAAAATATCTAAATTCTATCAACCTTTTAAGGCTTCAATTAACTGCTGTTTAGCGGTTTCTAAAGCTTCTTTTAGCTTACTAGGATCACGTCCTCCAGCTTGCGCTAAATTAGGACGGCCACCCCCACCACCTCCGCATATTTTAGCAATTTCTCCGACAAATTTACCGGCTTGTAGCTGCTTATCTTTATTGACTTTTGGACTAAAAGCTGCTACTAAACTAACCTTTCCTTCTTCGGGAATAGAACCCAAAATAACAGCACCTTCTCCTAATTTTTGTTGTAACCTTTCTGCTGCTGTTTGTAATGCTTTTGCGTCCATTTCTCCCATGTCTGACACCAAAAGTTTAAATTCACCAATTGATTCCGCTTTGTTCAATAATTGGTCAGATTTCGCAATTGCTAAATCTTGTTTTACTGAGTCTAATTCTTTTTGGGTTGTCTTTAGTTCCAACTGTAAAGATGTAATGCGATCGCTGATTTCTTCGGGTTTAATTTTAAAGCGATCGCAGAGATCTTTAACCACAGTTTCCCGTACTTTCAAATATTCTAATACTGCGGGGCCTGCTACCGCTTCAATGCGTCTTACACCTGAAGAAATACCGCTTTCTGACATGATTTTAAACAGTCCAATTTCAGCAGTATTCTTAACATGAGTTCCCCCGCATAACTCCATAGAAACTCCAGGGACATCTATCACCCGAACTTCTGCCCCATATTTCTCCCCAAACATAGCCACTGCCCCTTTTTCTTTGGCAGTTTCTATAGGCATTGTTGCGATTTCTGTGTCATGCGCTTCTGCGATCCAAGTATTAATAATATCCTCAATTTGTTGTAACTCATTTGAGGTTACAGCGCGGGGACAATTAAAGTCAAATCTGAGGCGATCAAAGTCTACTAATGATCCTGCTTGAGAAATAGAATCATCAACAACTTTTTTCAATGCTGCTTGTAATAAATGGGTTGCCGTATGATTAGCTTGAACCCGACGACGACAAGCGCGATCAATGGTAGCTGTTACTGTATCATTAACCGAAGCTTGACCCCTTTCTATGCGTCCAAAATGAACAAAAATCCCGGATTCTTTTTTAACATCATCGATACGAATGACTAAATTATCGCCAGTTAAATAACCGCGATCGCCTATCTGTCCCCCTGACTCTCCATAGAATGGGGTCTTATTTAGAACTATTTGAATGTCCGTTCCTGCTTCAGCTTTGTCTACGGTTTTACCCTCAACTAAAACTGCTTCAATTTTTGCGGTTAATTGTAGGTCAGTATAGCCCAAAAATTCTGTGGGGTGAATATGTTCAGCTAACTTATCTAAGCTACCTTGTACCGTTAAATCAATGGTTTCATGAGCAGCTTTTGATCTTTCTTGTTGCTGCTTCATTGCTACTTCAAACCCTTCGACATCAACCGTTAAATTGCTTTCTTCTGCAATTTCTTGGGTTAACTCTAAAGGGAAACCATAAGTATCATATAAAGTGAAAGCATCTACCCCAGAAATTTGACCTTTATTCGGCGTTTTACTGATAATTTCAGCGAGTAGCTTTTCACCCCGTTCTAATGTCTTTAAGAATGCCACTTCTTCCCGTTCTAATTCTCCTTTGATAAAGCTTTCCCGTTCCCTCACTTGGGGATAAACTTGCTCCGAAAGTTGGATCGCTGCTTCAGCAACTTGATTGATAAATTGCCCCTCAATACCTATTAAACGACCATGACGAACAACACGACGAATTAAACGACGTAAAACGTACCCTCTATCTGTATTTGATGCAGTAATTCCATCAGCTATCATGTGAACAACTGAACGGACATGATCCCCAATTACTTTTAAAGATACTTTGATCTTTTCATCCGCTTTCTTGTACTTAATTTCTGCAATATTGGCCGCAGTTTCAATAATTGGAAAAATCAGATCTGTCTCATAATTATTCGGGACTTTTTGCAATATTTGGGCCATACGTTCCAAACCCATTCCCGTGTCAATATTCTTGTTTTGCAATGGGGTTAAATTGCCATCCACATCACGATTATATTCCATAAACACCAAGTTATAAAACTCGATGAAACGAGAATCATCTTCTAGGTCAATATTTTTGTCTCCTAATTCGGGGTGGAAATCATAATATAATTCTGAACAGGGGCCACAGGGGCCAGTGGGGCCAGCTTTCCAAAAGTTATCTTTCTCCCCCATTCGTTTAATACGTTTGGGAGAAACACCAATAATATCCTCCCAAATTTTAAACGCTTCATCATCCTTTTCAAAGACACTCACGACGATGTTTTCTGGGGGTAATTTAAACACTTTTGTAGACAGTTCCCAGGCCCATTTAATTGCTTGTTCTTTGAAATAGTCCCCAAAACTAAAATTACCCAACATCTCAAAAAAAGTATGATGTCTGGCCGTCCGTCCCACATTTTCGATATCATTGGTACGGATACATTTTTGGGAAGTAGTCGCACGGGGGAAGTCTGGTTGCTTCTGGCCAAGAAAAATTGGTTTAAAAGGAAGCATTCCCGCAATGGTAAGTAATACCGTGGGGTCTTCAGGAACTAAAGATGAACTAGGTAAGATTTCATGTTGTTTTTTGGCGTAAAATTGGAGAAATTTGTCCCGTATTTGACTACCAGTGAGAGAGGGTGTAGTTTTGGCCATTGTGGTTTCCTTGATGATGAGTCCTTCTATCCTTCTTTCTTTATTGTGGCATTTTTGATGCTAGGACAACGATAAAGATTATCAATGGACAATTGACAATGGACAATTGACAATTGGTTAATTTGGTTTAAAACCTCCTCTTTTAAGGGGATAAATTAAAAAAATTTTCCTTATTTTCAATCCTCTACCTTTTAGGTAGAGGTAATTGTCAATTGTCCATTGTTCATTGTCAATTGTTGAACAAGTAAGTTCTAGAGAGATACCTGATTCTAATTTGGTAGATAAAATTAAACAACACTTATTAGTCTATGGATATCAAAATTGGTTAGAAGATAACTGATATATCTTGCAATATCGAGATTGCGACTAATAGCTTCGCTTCCCTCGAAGTCAGAAATAGAAAGTCAAACTTAAAAATTATTTCTGAAAAACTTCTGACTTCTGACTTCATGAAGTCCAATCTTATTAAGGAATAATTAAAACTGGACAAGGGGCGAGATTAATCACTAAAGTTGTAACACTTTCTGAGGCCCCTTCCGAGGTTAGCCCTAGTCCCCGACATCCCATAACAATTAAATCCGCATTGACTTCATCAGCCACATCACAGATAGTAAAAGAAGGCATTCCTTCCCGTTCGATCACATCTGCTTCAATGCCTTTTTCCGCAAACAAAGCTTGGGCCCCTTGTAATAATTTGGCCACAGCTTCGGCCGAAGTCATTACCCCGCTTTGGGGTTTATCTTCCCCCTCAGTAGGCTTTTCTACCACCGATAACAACACTAAACGGCTATTATGGGTCTTAACGAGATTAGCCACCGTTTCAGCCGCTTCACGAGCCTCTCGACTCTGATCCACAGAGAATAACACCGTATTAAACATAACTTATCTATCTCCTGGATACCCACTCCGGTACAATCAGCAACAGAGCGATCACCTGTCCCCTGTCTTATTTTTTTATTGTCTCAGGGGTCGGTTGTAGTTGTGTTTGTTGACAAGCTGATTTAATCTTTTTTTTAGAATCATTCAGCAATCATTCGGAGGAAATTGACTGTGCCTAAGAAGACTATAGCAAATTTATCGGCCGCTGACCTCACCGGAAAGCGTGTATTAGTCCGAGTTGATTTTAACGTTCCCCTAGACGGTGCAACCATTACTGACGATACCCGCATTCGTGCGGCATTGCCAACCATCAAAGATTTAATCTCCAAAGGGGCGAAAGTTATCCTTTGTAGCCACATGGGCCGTCCCAAGGGGAAAGTAGTCCCTAGTATGAGTTTAGCCTCTGTAGCAGCCCGTTTGTCTGAGCTATTAGGGCAACCTGTGGTGATGTGTGATGACTGTGTGGGTGACTCGGTTACTGCTGCCATTGCTAAACTGGAAAATGGTCAGGTTGCTATGTTGGAAAATCTGCGTTTTCATGACGAAGAAGAAGGCAATGATCCTGAATTTGCCAAAAAATTAGCAGCTAATGCAGATTTATACGTTAATGATGCCTTTGGAACAGCACACCGCGCCCATGCTTCTACAGAAGGCGTTACCCATTATCTTAGCCCCAGTGTAGCGGGTTATTTAATAGAAAAAGAGCTTACCTATCTTCAAGCTGCCATTGAAAACCCTCAACGTCCTTTAGCTGCTATTATCGGCGGTTCTAAGGTTTCTAGTAAAATTGGAGTCATTGAAACTTTACTCGAAAAGTGTGATAAATTGCTCATTGGTGGAGGCATGATTTTTACTTTCTATAAAGCCCGTGGCTTAAGTGTAGGTAAATCTTTAGTGGAAGAAGATAAGTTAGAATTAGCGAAATCTTTGGAAGCGAAAGCTAAAGAAAAAGGGGTACAATTTTTATTGCCTACTGATGTAGTTTTAGCTGATAACTTTGCTAAAGATGCTAATTCTAAAATTGCCAGCATTGAAAACATTGAAGACGGTTGGATGGGGTTAGATATTGGCCCTGATTCTATTAAAGTGTTTGAAGACGCTTTAGCTGACTGTAAAGCAGTGATTTGGAATGGCCCAATGGGTGTATTTGAATTTGATAAATTCGCTGCTGGAACTGATGCGATCGCTCATACTTTAGCGGGTTTAACTGCAACAGGAACAACTACTATTATTGGCGGTGGTGACTCCGTTGCTGCGGTCGAAAAAGTGGGAGTTGCTGATAAAATGAGCCACATTTCTACCGGAGGTGGTGCTAGTTTAGAACTGCTCGAAGGTAAAGTTTTACCTGGTATTGCTGCCTTAGACGAAGCATAATTTATCCTAAGCTAAAACGTATTTAAAATGCGTTTTAGCTTAGCAAAACGCAACATAATTTTATCCTATCTTTAAATAGACATCTCCATAATTTAAGAAAATTGAAAAATCATCAACCATGTCTCATCTTTCCGTGGTAATTCCTGTTTATAAAGCTGAAGGATGTCTTGATGAACTTTATCATCGTCTCAAGACTTCTTTACAAACCATCTCTGAAGATTTTGAAATTATTTTAGTCGAAGATTGTGGCGGCGATCGCTCTTGGGATATTATTGTAGAACTAGCCCAAAAAGATCCAAGAGTTAAAGGACTTCAGTTTAGTCGAAACTTTGGTCAGCATTACGGAATCACCGCAGGTTTAGATCATTGTAATGGTGACTGGGTAGTTGTTATGGACTGCGATCTCCAAGATGCACCGGAAGAAATACCTCGACTTTACGCTAAAGCTCAAGAAGGATATGATGTGGTGTTAGCTAGGAGAGGTAAGCGAAAAGATCCTTTTCTTAAACGTATTACCTCTTGGCTTTTTTACAAAACATTTAATTATCTCGCTGAGCTTAATTATGATGCTGAAGTAGGTAACTTTCGGATTATGTCGAGAAAAGTGGTAGAAAGCTTTCTTTTGATGCGTGAACAACTCAGATTTTTTGGAGGTTTGGTTGATTGGATGGGGTTTCCTACTGCTAGTATTAATGTACAACATGAGGAGCGTTTTGCTGGACAAAGTACCTATACTTTTCGCAAGCTTAAAAAACTCGCAACAGATACCATAATCGCCTATTCTGATAAACCCCTTAGACTCTCAATAAAATTAGGTTTTTTAATCTCTTTTATTGCTTTTATTTCTGGAATTTACTTATTTTTCAAAGCCTTAATTTATGGTTCAGTTATAACTGGATGGAGTAGTCTTATTGTTTCTTTGTACTTTTTAGGAGGCATTATTATCTCTATTTTAGGAATTATAGGAATCTACTTAGGAAAAACCTTTGATGAAACAAAAAAAAGACCCTTGTACTTAATTAGAAATTCTACCTCAAGTTTATCAAAATCATCAATATTAACTAAAGATCATTCACACCAAAGTTAATGGTATAATAAAACTAAAATTGATTTTTAATTTCTTTGATTAAATATATGACTGAATTTGATTGCCTACGTCCTATTTCATATGAAACTCGAAACCTCGGTTTACCTAGTTTTGAAATTAACAAAACTTTTCTAGAAAATCCTGATGAACAAGCTTTGAGGATAGCCCTAGAAGATAAAAACAATACCTTGGGTCAGTTTTTTATCCAAGCTCGAATTCCTAAGCAGAATATCAAAATTGTTCACTTATTAGAAAAAATAGGATTTTATTATGTAGAAACGACTATAGAACCTCAAATAAATTTTAAAAGAAATAATATTTTTCAAGATTTTTTAAATGACAAGACTATATTTTTACCGCAAAAATATAGTTTAGAAAAATTTAAAACCATTCAAGAAAATAAAGATAACATCTCTCAATATAACAAAATCAAAAGCATTGCCGAAGAATCTTTTTCTGAGGATAGATTTCATATTGATTTTAACTGTTCTGAAGATATTGCAAACCTCAGATTTTCTTATTGGGTAGATGATCTTTACAATGATAATGATGTTATATTTTACTCATTGGAATATTTGGGGAAAACCATTGCTTTTCTCTGTCATAAAAATCAAAACTTAATTTTAGCAGGGTTTTCTAAGCAATATGTTAATAGTGGATTAGGAGCATTTTTTTGGTTGTCGGTTTTAGAGCAAATGTTGATTCAAGGGATATCTCAAGCTAAAACATTGATTTCAATTAACAATGTTTCTGTTCTTAATCTATATTCAAGGATAGGCTTTCGTTTCAAAAATGTCTCTGTTACTCTTCATTATTGGAAAACCCAAAATAATCAAAAATTTCTTTAAATTTTCTCTATTTTTTGATCATGTAAAAGGAAACTATATATGAAAGTTTGCAATTCTTGTAATGAAAAGTTTATAAGTTCAGAATGGAAATGTCCATCCTGTAATTATTTACCAAAAGTAATTGATAATCATTTAGCTTTTGCTCCTGAATTAGCACAAGCGAGTGATGGATTTGAAGCGGGTTTATTCTCTCAACTGGCTCCTCTAGAAGCCAAAAATTTTTGGTTTCGTTCCCGTAATCACCTAATTATCTGGGCATTAAAACGCTATTTCTTAAAAGCGACAAAGTTCTTAGAAATTGGCTGTGGAACTGGATTTGTGTTGCAGGGAATAGAACGAGCATTCCCAAAACTCACTTTGTTTGGGAGCGAAATATTTACCGCAGGGTTAAGTTTTGCCTCTCAACGTTTATTGAGAACAGAATTATTCCAAATGGATGCCAGAAAAATTCCTTTTGAAAATGAGTTTGATGTGATTGGTTTATTTGATGTCTTAGAGCATATTGAAGAGGATAGAGAAGTTCTCGCTGAAATATATCGAGCCACAGCAAAGGGAGGTGGAATAATTCTAACCGTTCCCCAACATCCTTGGCTTTGGAGTCAAGCAGATGACTATGCCCACCATGTACGTCGCTATCGCGCTCAAGAATTAAAGATTAAGGTGGAAGGTGCTGGATTTAAAGTTGTAAAAATAACATCTTTTGTCTCCTTATTACTTCCCTTAATGCTTGTCTCTCGTTTATCCCAAAAACGACCGAATCAGAATTATAGTATTATGTCAGAATTAAAGATTAGTGGCTGGCTCAATACTACTTTAGAAAATGTTCTCAATTTAGAGCGTATTATGATTAAATTTGGCATCTCTTTTCCTGCTGGTGGCTCATTACTTTTAGTGGCCAGGAAATTATAAGTTTTGAATTATCCCTAATCAGAAAGAGAGAAGACAGCAATATCATTTTCTGAATTGATATTATGTAATCGCAAAGCTTCTTGGCGTTTCTCAGTTTTAAATTCTGAAACTAAGATAACTCCGTCACTGGTTGCTGAGTATAAGCGAGAATTATCTTTATCTACAATCATAATCCACTTTATCTGCTTAATCGGAACATTATTAGCATCAAATTGATAGATGTAGATTGGTTTATCAGGCATAATGCCAATCATCCCTTTACGACTACTTTTCAACTTACCTCGATTATCACTAATTGTCCAAAAATCTTGAGAATGGTCTTGGTATTTTTCGATAAATGGCTCAAAAGTCATCATTGATTTTGTGCCAATAATACCGTTAATATCATTGCGATTGCTATGGTATCTTAAAAACCAAGTAGACCAGTGATTATAACCATTAGTAAAATTTTTAGGATTACTCTTGACTATAAACATTATCTGTCCCTGATTTTTCCAATTAGCTTGCTCTTTTTTAATAAAAGCACTTAAAGTTGACTGTAGCTGAGCGTTTTCTCGATAACCTTCATGAAGGTTATAGTTAGCAAAAACGTTACCAATTAATATAATCATTATAACAATAAATCCTAGATATTTGAGATTGAACTGCTTGATTAAACGGTCTGCTACCAAAAATAGGCATAACCACAAAAAAATACCTAAAGCATACAAATATCTAGATGCTACAGAGGTTAAAACAATTATCGGGAGAATGCTGATGATTAACCCAGATGGTAAAAAGGC
>NZ_JAYGHQ010000017.1:0-88882 GCF_034931425.1 Crocosphaera sp. XPORK-15E | reverse complement strand
CTGCATAAGTCATGTGCAGAGAAGATATAGGATAAGAAGGCAAATAAAAGGTTTCACCATTTAGTATTTGGGGAACATACTTGAAATCGTCACTGATAAAAAAATCATGAAAAATGATTTTTTTTATCAATAAATTAAAACCAAATATTGTAAAAAGTATGAGTAAACTTTTCTGAAAAATGTATTTTTTGTTCATTTATTATTCCTCAAATTGTACAGATAATTAAACAAAATAAATCAAGTTGATACCTATTGTGAACTTAAGAATTGGGAAATAGTATTCATGATTAGTTCAATCTGCTCAGACATTAAGCTAGGATACATAGGCAAACGTAAAAGGCGCGAAGACAGATCATCTGTGACTGTTAAGTTACCACTAACACGACCATATTTTTGTCCTGCGGGCGAAGAATGCAAAGGAACATAGTGAAATACACTATTGATATTGTTAGTTTTGAGTTTTTTAATCAGAGTGGTTCTACTTTCTAAATCTGGCAAAATTATATAATACATATGGGCATTGTGGTGACAGTGCTGAGGAATGATGGGACAGCGGATTTTGCCTTGCTTTTCTAACTCGATTAATCCCTGATGATATTGTTTCCAAAGGGCCAATCTTTTCCGGGTAATTGTTTCTGCTGCTTCTAGTTGGGCCCAAAGAAAAGCCGCATTAATTTCACTGGGTAAATAGGATGAACCAACATCCACCCAGGTATATTTATCGATTTGTCCTCGGAAAAACTGAGAACGATTTGTTCCTTTCTCCCAAATAATTTCAGCCCTTTCCATCAAATCAGGTTGGTTAATTAACAAAGCACCACCTTCACCAGAAATCACATTTTTTGTTTCATGAAAACTCACGGCCCCTAAATGTCCTATACTACCCAAGGGACGACTATTGTAAGTAGACATCACCCCTTGAGCCGCATCCTCAATGACAAATAAGTTATAATTCTCTGCGATTTCCATGATCCTCTCCATCTCACAGCCTACCCCTGCATAATGCACTGGTACGATCGCTTTCGTTTTCGGTGTAATGGCTGCTTCTATCTGAGATTCGTCAAGATTGAACGTATCGGGACGAATATCAACAAAAACAGGGATTCCACCCCGTAGGACAAAAGCATTAGCTGTGGAGACAAAGGTATAAGAAGGCATGATTATTTCATCCCCTGGCTGGATGTCAGCAAGCAATGCAGCCATTTCTAGTGCGGCTGTACAGGAATGGGTTATTAATGCTTTATGACAGCCAATTTCAGCTTCTAACCAAGCCTGGCATTTTTTGGTAAAAGCACCATTGCCGGAAAGATGGCCGTTAGAAATGGCTTGTCTGATGTAATCAAATTCTTTTCCGGTAGCAAAGGGCTGATTAAAAGGTATTTGAAGTGAAGGCAAAGTTGGAAGTTTAGTTGTCATGGTTTGTACAACATTAAGGGCAATTAAAATCTTGATCTTGAAATATTTAATAACAACAAAATATCATAAAAAAAACAATTTTATTGATTACCATCCAAATTGTCTAATAATGTCCATATTTATGCTACTAATTTTCATTAAAAAGCCAGTAGCAAACAAGTAAAAGCAGCTATGAAAGGTCATATTTTAATACAAGCAACTTTAATCGGACGCTATACCAGAATTTAGCAATATTAGGGCGATTTTTTGCCAAAATCTCTGATTCTCACAAATATGTTAGATCAACCGGCCCGCAACAATATTTGAAGGAGCAGATAACTTGCTAACCGGTCATGCTAAAATAGCTATAAAGATTTTATTAAGGAGTTGGCCATGTTTGAAGGGATTAATTTTGATTATTTACTACAAGAAGAAGTCATTGAACCCAAAAACCACCAGAAACTAACTTTTCAAGAAGATTTATTTGTTAAGCTTCTCGAAGGAGTCAAAGAGGATCGCATCGGTTATGGTGTGATTCAAACCGAAGATCATGAACAAAAGGGAGTCATTTTGTTATTAGATCCTGATACTAATGAACAAACTATTATTGGATATATTCCCAACCATCTGCAAATTGTTTGATTTTTCTATTGCCCAAAAAAGTTAAAAATATTTGCAAAAAAAATAAACTAAGTGGTCAGTTAAAACATAATTTTGTTTTTTTGTTTGAGTAGTGAATAGATTTCTCCGCTTAATTATATTGCCTTCAATTTATGATGTAAATTGCTCATTTCGTCCTAGGGGCGGGTTTGTTTTACAGTCCATGATTCTTACAAATATGTTAAATAAACCCGCCCCTACACCTTGTGAGATAAGGGCTTTGGTCACTTTTAACCACCACTAATTTTAACCTTGTAACCTAAATCACCCAAAACTTGAACTAATTTCTGACGATGATCTCCTTGAATTTCTAAAGTATCATCTTTAAGAGTTCCCCCACTACCACATTGATTTTTTAATTGTTTAAGTAACTTATTTAATGTTTCAGGTGAATGTTGAAACCCTGTAATAACTGTAACGGTTTTTCCCTTGCGTCCTGAACGGGTAGACTGTACCCTAATATTTTGTTGCTGTGGTGGTAAATCATGAACTGGCCGTTCTAACGCTTCTGAGTTAGAAGCATGGCCAAACTCTTGATAAATAACAGACTTAGACTGCTTAGATTTAGAAGACATGGTGATCAGCAAAAAATAACTACAATAACTACAATAGATCTTAATCTTATCAAGATGTGGGGGCTTAATAATATTAAGCCCCCACGGCATAATATGAATTAGCATAGTTAGATCAAACTAAAATGACAACCACACCCATTACCCCATCATCGACACAAACCCAATATCCCGACGCATTAGGACGCTTTGGCCGTTATGGGGGAAAATATGTGCCTGAAACCTTAATGCCCGCCCTCAGCGAACTGGAAACCGCCTATAATCGTTACAAAGATGACCCCGACTTTCAACAAGAATTATCCCAATTATTGAAAGATTATGTCGGCCGGCCTAGTCCTTTATACTTTGCCGAACGCTTAACCGAATATTATGCCCGTCCTGATGGTACAGGGGCCCAAATTTACCTAAAACGGGAAGATTTAAACCATACAGGGGCCCATAAAATTAATAACGCCTTGGGACAGGTTTTATTAGCGAAACGCATGGGCAAAAAACGCATTATTGCGGAAACTGGGGCCGGACAACATGGAGTTGCTACAGCGACGGTTTGCGCCCGTTTTGGCCTAGAATGCGTCATTTATATGGGGGTTCATGATATGGAACGCCAAAACTTAAATGTGTTCCGCATGAAACTATTAGGGGCCACTGTTCAACCTGTAGAAGCAGGAACCGGAACCCTCAAAGATGCGACCTCAGAAGCGATCAGAGACTGGGTAACAAATGTTGAGACAACCCATTATATTTTAGGATCTGTGGCCGGCCCTCATCCTTATCCGATGATTGTACGAGATTTTCATCATATTATTGGTCAAGAAACCCGTCAACAATGCAGGGAAAAATGGGGCGTTTTACCTGATATTTTACTCGCTTGTGTGGGGGGTGGATCAAATGCAATGGGCCTATTTTATGAGTTTCTTAAAGATACCTCAATCCGCATTATTGGGGTAGAAGCAGCAGGGGAAAGTATCGCCTCTGGAAAACACGCTGCAACCCTCACCAAAGGTCGTCCTGGGGTGTTACATGGGGCCATGAGTTATTTATTACAAGATACGGAAGGACAGGTCATAGAAGCTCATTCTATTAGTGCTGGTTTAGATTATCCTGGAGTGGGGCCAGAACATAGTTATCTTAAAGATGCTAACCGGGCCGAATATTACAGTGTAACTGATGCCGAAGCAGTGGCCGCATTTCAACGTTTATCCCAGTTAGAGGGGATTATTCCTGCTTTGGAAACTTCCCATGCGATCGCCTATTTAGAAACCCTTTGTCCTCAACTTGAAGGTAGTCCCCGTATTATTATTAATTGTTCGGGAAGGGGAGATAAAGATGTGCAAACGGTGGCTAAATATTTAGAAAATGGGTAGTTAAAACTCTATCCATGCTGTAGGGTGGGCAATGTCCACCTTGCTGCTTTGGCTATGAGTATATATAATTAGTCGCAAAAGTGACACGCTCCCGCTATAATGTCTACAGTAACTTTGGCAGTCAAATGTTGTATTAATTATGAATAGATTAATAAGGTTTAAAAAATCATCCGAAATAAATTATAATAATTCTGGAAATTTTTATGTTAATTGTTCAATATTTTTTTTATGTATTGTCATTCTGCCCTATTTTATTTTCGCTTTATTTTCAGTTCCTACAGGAGATGACTATGCCTTTGCTTCAACTTCTTTAGAGCAAGGTATTTTAGGTTTTATTAAAAATCGTTACTTAACTTGGAATGGTAGATATACTTCTGATTTTTTGATCGCTTTTTATAATGTTGTTGGCCATCAAATTACTGACTATTTTTTGATTAAGTTTTTCGCTCTTGTTCCTCTATTTTTATTGACTTCCTATGGAGTAGCTAATTATGTCTTTATTAAACTTTTAACTGGATGCAAAAATTTCACAATAAATTTTCTTTATACTTTAATTATTTTAGTGTCCATTCTAATCAACACTGATGTAAAATCAACTATTTTTTGGTTGGCTGGTGGAATAGCCTACGGTTTTGCCAATTCATTGTTGATTCTATCCTTTGCTTTAATTATTTATACTGTCTATTTGGAAAAAGAGCAAAATTTATTATTATTTGGTTTAACTTCATTCCTAATTATATTCATTAATGGTTTATCAGAAACGATTATGGTAGCTTTTACAACTCTAGTTGTCACTCTATCTATACTCAACATATTACTTAATCCTTTAAGTCGAAAGTTTATCCTAAAAAATTTACTCTATTCAAGTTTTGCTTTCATATCAGCAATAATGGTTGTTGCTGCTCCTGGTAATTATAATAGAATCGAAAAAGTAGAAAATGCAACTAGCAATTCTGGTTCTCTAATATTTTCGGCTATTCAAAGTTTTTGGTCAACTCGTCATTACTTATTTGATTTAATTAATCCTTTATCGATCTGTTTGTTTATTTTAATTGTTTTAGTTAGTTATCAAGTACCTAAAGAGAAAATTTCCGTTTTGATTCAGAATAAAAAAATATTTATGATGGTTATGACTAGCTTGGGATTTGCCATGTATATGTCATTTTTTGTGATTTGGTATTCATTAGGTAATGATAGTCCACCCCGTTCTGTTTCGACCAGTTATACGCTTTTTTTACTCATGACTATAATGTTAGGATTTTACTGTGGCTTTGAATTTCAGGTAAATAATTTAATATCTCCTCAAAAAATATCAAAAGTGAGCTTTATTGTTGTATTAATTTTTTGTCTTACATCTCTAGGATTTCGTTCATCTTTACTAAAACATGATTTCCAAACTATTCAAAAACATCATAATTATTATCAAAAAATTTATTCATTAGCAATCAATGCTAAACCTGGGACTAGTTTGACTTTCCCACCTGAACCAGAAACAAAAATGTTAAAACCAGATCATCCCTTTTGGAGTGCATTAGGTGAAAACGAGAATAGCTATGCCAATCAATCTTTTTCAAAATATTTTGGTTTAAAATCTGTATCTACATCAAGAAAAAAATAAAATATGCCTTTTAACCCACTTTCCGCACTTCAAAATGTACTGTAAAAAGATTACGTTATTTGAGCAGATCGGTGATCGCCAAAAACATAAATAGACAAGTATAAATACTCAAAAACTTCAGCTAAAAGATCCTTTGGTGTTGCAGCCCCCCAAAATGTACGACTTTGCGTGTTACAACTTGAAGTACGGAAAGTGGGTTTTAACCATCAGATTTTATGGTCTAAACCAATGGAAAATAGTGATGGTTCAAGGAGTGGACTGCTAGCCACTTCCGGTAAACAGTATCCTGCTTTCTCTGAGTTGTTGCATTTTCTCAACACCATTTGCGTTGAGATCATCTAACCTTGTATCCTGGATATATAGCAGGAGACAGACAGTAGAGAGAAATTGGATAAAACTGTATCATATTTTTCTAAACTGGCTTAGGTGACATATTTTAAGACACCGATAAAAGTCAGATAGCTTCATTTTAAGCAAATCAGCAGCGAGCATTATATGCCTAAAAGGTTATTATGTCCAGACGAAAAAAGAGTTTTCCCTGTGGTCATAAAGGTTATGGTCAAATCTGTCATCGGTGCGCTCATGAACAAACCGTTTGGGAACAAAAAAAACAAGAAAAAAACGCTTGGGAAGATACATTTACTCAAGATCCCATTGACTTAAGACCATTCCCTAGAAATGTGGTACTCAAAGCGCGTCAAATCCTTCAGGGCCTAGCAAACCAACAAGATTATCGAGAATTTCATGGCAAACGACTACGACATGATCGCTTTGTTATTAGTATTCCTGTGACCCGACATTATCGTTTAATTTGCCGCGATCATGGAAATTTCTTGACCCCAGAAGCAGTTATCTCCCATGAAGATTATAATGTGTGTAAACCTGGTCGTTAAAATTAAACTTTTTATTACTGATTGCCCGTTGCCTAATTTTTGCCTGATCTCAGACCCAGCACACCCCTTAATAACATAATGCAAATCTATCTTGACTATAGTGCTACCACACCCCCTCGCTCGGAAGTCATTACTAAAGTCAATGAAGTCATGACACAGCAATGGGGCAACCCCTCCAGTTTACATCTGTGGGGGCAAAGAGCAGCTATGGCTATAGAAACCGCTAGGGTTCAAGTTGCTCACCTCATTAATGCAGCTGACCCTGAATCGATTATTTTTACATCAGGGGGAACAGAAGCAGATAATTTGGCTATTTTTGGCATTGCTAGACGTTATCAGACACCCCAACATATCATTATTTCTACAGTTGAACATCCCGCCATTGCTGAACCAGTTCGACAGTTAGAACAAGAAGGGTGGCAAATTACCCGTTTACCTGTTAACCGTCAAGGTAGAATTAATCCCCTTGACTTAAGCGCGGCTATTCAACCGAATACTGTCTTAGTATCCATTATCTACGGACAAAGTGAAGTGGGAACGGTTCAACCCATGGAAGAATTGGCGAAAATTGCTCATTATCACGGCATTCTTTTGCATACTGATGCTGTCCAAGCGGCCGGCAGATTATCGGTCGATGTGCAACAGCTAAATGTTGATTTATTGTCTTTGTCTGCCCACAAAATTTATGGAGTGCAAGGGGCCGGGGCATTATACTTGCGTCCAGGGATTAAACTCATGCCCTTATTGGGTGGGGGGGGACAAGAGGGAAAATTGCGCTCAGGTACTCAAGCAGTTCCTATTATTGCCGGGTTTGGGGTGGCTGCTGAATTGGCCGCAGAGGAAAGGGAAAGAGAAACCCCTCGATTGATCGGACTACGCGATCGCCTGTTTGATTTGATGGCTGATTGTCCTTATTTGGTTCCCACAGGAGATAGATTATATCGTCTCCCTCATCATGTTAGTTTTGCGATCGCCTCCCCTTGTGATTATCTTCATCCAGAAATGATTACAGGGAAAACTATCGTCCGTCAGCTAAATTTAGCGGGCATTGCCATTAGTTCAGGTTCTGCTTGTCATAGTGGGAAATTAAGCCCCAGTCCCGTTTTATTAGGGATGGGATACTCGGAAAAAGAAGCGTTAGGCGGTATTCGTTTAACCTTGGGACGGCATACCACCGAAGCTGATATTGATTGGACAGGGATGGTTTTAAAACAAGTCTTAGAGCGATTAATGCCTAAATTAGCAACCGTAAGAGACTGTTTGGTGAACAAATTTTAGTAAAATTAACTTCTATCTAAGGTTCAATGTCTTATAAATGCTACATAGTAATTTCTTCAACACAACTGCTCTAAATTCTTCGTTATTCATCACCTCCATAAATATTTTTTCATTCCCGTCCATGCGTTCAATAAAGAGGTTTTCTAAATGCTTTTCTAGAACAGGAGCAAAGTTTTCTTTGGTGTTGACTTGAGCAGCTTGTTTGATAGAATCATTAGCGATCGCTGTTTCGGTAATTTGTTCAAAAAACAGTTGATCTGCTAGGGTAAAATCTGTACCAAATCTTTCATTTAGGGAGTTAATTAGTTGCGATAGGGGAACTTCTTTATCTGGTTGACGAGTTCCCACTGCGGTAGCACCTGATATTGGTTCTGTTGTCCCTTCCTTTAAATCAATCTTACCTTCGCTGATTTTCTCCAAGCGATAAAATTTTAGTTCTATATCCCCAGATAAATCAATTTTGGGAGCGTCTTTACTTTTGGGTAATTTCTTGATTAAAAATCGTCCATAGGCATAAAGTTTTTCTAGTTCTGAATCTTGATAAGGAATAATCTGAGCTAGGAATAAATACAAATTACGGAAGCTGGTTAATTGACTTTTAAATTGTTCTTTTTCTGGGTCTATAAGGTTTTGATATTTGTCTACAATTGGATCTAATAAATTATTTAATTTTTGATGTTCTTTTCCCGTTAAGGAAGTTTTTGGACGAAACCAAATTTCACACCACTGGTTAACATCGTCTTGGCTAAAAAGTTGCCATTCATAAAGTTGATAGGATAAATCATTTAATTGTTGTGGATCTGCAGTTTCGCCAATGGGGGTTTGTTCGTAGTAGGGTTTGAAGGCTTTGTAAATGTCCTCTGGTTTGTTGACAAAATCTAGTATAAAGGTGTCGTCTTTCCCTATTGTAGTGCGGTTGAGTCGTGATAAAGTTTGCACGGCTTGGACTCCATCTAGCCTTTTATCTACAAACATGGTATGTAATAAAGGTTGGTCAAATCCGGTTTGGAATTTGTTGGCAACTAACAGGACTTGATAAGTCTCGCTGTCAAATTTTTCGGAAATTTCTGATGTTTTGATGCCATTCATATTGGCTTCTGTAAAGGGTTGATCTGGAAATTCATCTAATGTAATAGAACCAGAGAAAGCCACTAAAGATTTGATATCACTATAACCTTTTTCTTTAATATATTTATCAAAGGCCAGTTTATATTTAACTGCGTGTTCACGGGAACGAGTAACAACCATTGCTTTAGCTCTACCGCCGATTTTATGGCGAGTATGGTTGCGAAAATGTTCTATAATAATTTCTACTTTTTGGGTGATATTGTGGGGATGAAGTTCAATAAAACGAGCGATTGCTTTTGCTGTTTGACGACGGGGTAAATTTGGATCTTCTTCTGAGGTGCGGACTAATTCATAATATCGTTCATAGCAGGTATAATTAGCTAAAACGTCTTTAATATAATTTTCTTCAATAGCTTGACGCATGGTGTAAAGATGGAAGGGAGATTGACCATTTTCTCCTGGTTCATCAAATACGAGTAAGGTTTTATATTTGGGAGTAGCGGTAAAGGCGAAATAACTCAGGTTTGCTTGTTTTGTGCGGGTTATTTGGGCTTTTAATAGTTGTTTTTTCGCCTCATCACTAATATTATCTTCCTCAAATTCATCCTCTAAAAGTTGAGCGGCGATCGCAGATTCAATCCCGTCTTTATTGAGGATTTTCCGCAATTCTGTAGCGGTTTCTCCTGTTTGAGAACTATGTGCTTCATCAACAATAATAGCAAAGCGTTTATCTTTGGTAGTTATATCTATGGTTTTACCTTTTTTCTCCAGAGTTTCAATAGCTTTGGTAATAAAGGGAAATTTCTGAATAGTAGAAATAATAATTGGTACACCATCATTTAAAGCGGTGGCTAGTTGTTGGGTGTTTTCATCTATTTTTTGCACTACTCCGGCTTTATGTTCAAATTGATAAATAGTTTTTTGCAGTTGTTCATCTAATATGGTTCTATCTGTAATCACAACAACGGTATGAAAGATTTTTTCATTTTGATTATCGTGAAGATTTGCTAACCGATGGGCTAACCAAGCGATAGAATTAGACTTTCCTGAACCTGCGGAATGTTGAATTAAATAATTATGTCCGGCTTTATTTCCTTGAGTATGATTAATAAGTTTACGGACTACATCAAGTTGATGGTAACGGGGGAAAATTAGGATTTCTTTTTTCTGGTATTTAATGCCTGTATCTGTGATAATTTTGGTTTCTTTAATTTCAATATGTAGAAACCGCGCCAAAATATCTAACAGGCTATCTTTTTGTAAAACTTCTAGCCATAAATAACTTGTCCGATATTCTCCATTATTACTAATGGGATTACCAGCACCGTGATTATGTCCTTTATTGAAGGGCAAAAAATAGGTACTTTCTTTGGCTAGTTTGGTGGTCATCCAGACTTGTTCACTGTCTACGGCAAAATGGACTAAGCACCGTTGTTTAAAGGCAAATAGGGGGTCTTTGGGGTCTGTCTGGGTTTGATATTGATGGATAGCATCTTGGTAGGTTGACCCGGAAAGGGGGTTTTTTAGTTCAATACTGGCTATGGGTAAACCGTTGATACTGAGGAGAATATCGGGAATCCGTCCAGTTTTTATGGTAACTTGGCGAGTAACAGTGAGGCGATTTTTTTGGTACCGTGCCAGGGTTTCCGGGTTCATACCCGTGTTAGGTTGAAAATAGGCAATTTTAAAGGTTTTACCATAACATTTGAAGCCGTTACGGAGGACATCTAGCATCCCCCTGCTTTTCAGTTCTTTGGTGAGGCTATCTATGATGATTTTTTGGGCATCATTGGGGCTGGTATTGGCTAAATATTGCCATTGTTTAGGTTGAGTTTCTTTGATGAAATTAATGATTTCTGTGGGGAAAAGGGCGGTTTCTGGGTCATAGTTTTTGGCGTTACCTTTTTCGTAGCCACTGAGTTGCAGGAGTTCTTTTTCAATGATGTTTTCAAATTCGTTTTCTTTGTGCATTTTATTAAGAAGTTAAAGCGTAGGTTGGGTTGAGGAACGAAACCCAACATTTGATTAATTGGATTGATTTTGTTAGGTTTCTTTGCGTCAACCCAACCTACGACTACATCAATTTTGTTGCTCCAACCAATTAGTTAAATCCTCTAATGATTGAAAGTCAAAAATCGCATCTGCTAGGTTTTCTATTTGTTCCGACGATAAGCTATTAATTCGACTTTCTAAGGTCGCAGAAATATTATTAAATCGCCGTTTAAGTTGTCTTTTAATAATTCTTTGTTCTCCTTGTCCAATTCCTCTTTCAATTCCTTTTTCAATTCCTTTTTCCATCCAACTGGTAACAATTTCCATAATTTTTTCATCTTCAACTAAGTTAGCTTGTTTTAGTTCGGTATCAAATTGAAGGGCAAAATAATTAAATTCAATTTTGTTGCTCTAACCAATTAGTTAAATCCTCTAATGATTGAAAGTCAAAAATTGCATCTGATAGGTTTTCTATTTGTTCCGATGATAAGCTATTAATTCGACTTTCTAAGGTAGGAGAAATATTATTAAATCGCCGTTTAAGTTGTCTTTTAATGATTTTTTGTTCTCCTTTTTCCATCCAACTGGTAACAATTTCCATAATTTTTTCATCTTCAACTAAGTTAGCTTGTTTTAGTTCAGTATCAAGTTGTTCTTCTTCTGTGGTGTTTAATCTCAAGTAGGTGTCAATAAAACCGGAAATTAATTCTATTTTAGCAGGATTTAACCGCAATGTGACTAACATTCTTAAGCATTCTAGTTTAACTCTGACTCTTTCTTCCGGTTTAAACTCCATTTTTGCCATTAATGCGGCTGCTACGGGGTTGGGTTGATTTAAAAAGTTGCGCCAGTTGAGATTATTTAATTGAAGGGCAAAATAATTAAATTCGAGAATTTTTCTGTGAGGAAAGTTAACTATATATTGGCTTTTTTCTGGTCTTTTTGGTTCGTCGTAGGAAAATATAACTATAGGAAAAATGGGCAGTAAATATTTAGCATCTAAACGAGCGAAGTAATGAAACATACGCCGTTCAAATTCTTTTTGATTATATGCTTGGTTTTCTAGATGGATGAGAAAATAACTGTCTTGTCCTTGCCATTTTACTTGTGCTAATAGGTCTATTTTTCTTTTGTCTCCAGAGGTGACATCCGTAAATATTTCTTCTGGTAAAAATATGAGGCTGTCTGTTTTTACATATTCTAATACTTCTGGTAAAAACAGTTCTATAAATTCCCAAAAGAAGGTTTGGATTAATTCTTTAAATAGTCTATCGTGGTCTATCATAAAACATCCCAAGTAACTAGATTTGCAGTAGGTTCGACAATATCTCCTGTAATTTTACCGCTATCTTTCATCGCTCCAAATACGGCTCTATGATTAGTTTTCCATTATCTTCTTTGATAATTACTTCTGTTGTTGATAGAGTTAATTTTTGAGGGATGGTTAAGGTTTGGGTGTTTCCTGTTTGAATAAGCTTAATGTGATATTCTGTACTCATTGTGATTATCCTTTTTGGGGTTGTGTTTTCTAGGGTTAGGGTATAGCAACTTGTCTTACATCTATTTTACCTGTGACGGCGTTGGTAATTAGGGAGGTGCGATATTCTTTTAATAGTTCTATAGCTTCTTTAATCTTGGCTTTTTGTTGGTCTATTTGGGTTGTTTTTTGGTCTAAATATTCGGCAATTTGTTTTTGTTCATCTAGTGGAGGAACACTTAGGGTAAATTTTGCGATTTGCTTTAATCCCAAGTCTGGAACTCCTATTCCTTGAGTCCTAAGTCTTGCTTCAGTTAATACTAATTCAGAATCAAGAAAATATTTAAAAAATAGGGGATTAGCTAATTCTTGACAAAACCTAATAACACAACATGAATAAGAGATTAGAAATTTGATGTCAACTTCAACAATCCGAGCCTTTCCTAAGCAAGCACCTATTCGAGAATAAATAATATCATTTTTTGTTGGGCATATTTTTTTAGATAGTCTAATAAAATCTTCTTCTGATATTTTTTTTATATCTTTCTCAAAATTCAAAGTTCCATCATCCAGTAAATCTTTTGCTGATAAAAATGGAATACCTTGATCAACAGCAACAGGCATTTCATGATTGATATCATTAATTTCTTCGGTCAGTCGTCCAAGTTGGTTTATTGTCCAATGCTTCGGAATATCACCCAACCACTCAATACCAGAATCTTTCATTGTTACGCTTAAATCTAGTCCTTTTGTGACAGCGTGACTGATGAGGGCGGTGCGTTTTTCGTCGAGTTTTTCTATGAGGGTTTCTTTCTTTTTGATGAGTTCGTCTATTTGTTTGGTTTTATAGTCGAGAAATTGAGCGATTTTTTCTTGTTCATCTAGTGGGGGGAAAGTAAAAAATAAATTACCAATAAAATCCCAACTAGCTCTAGGCATTTTTGCCCCAAAAGTTGAAGAATCTACAATATTGATAAAATCACGAGATAGAATATAATATTTTAAAAATTTAGGAAAAATATTATTTTTGCATCTCAATACTAAAGCTTCTGTAGATGCTAATCCTTCAATCTCAGATAAATATACTTTTGCAAGATAAGGTCTAAGTTTACCAAATAAAACATCATTTGGTAAAAAATGAGAACCTATTCCTTCACTAGAAGCATTTTTATCTTCAATTCTTTTACCAGTCCATGAATCAATATGTTCTAGTCCCATATAGGACAAGTTACTATTTTCTGCTTCAATTTTATTATTAATTAAGTTAACGGAAAATTTAAACCGTTTTTGTTGCCAATGTTCAGGAATATCACCCAACCACTCAACACCAGAATCTTTATACTTTTGATAACCCTGATAATTACCCATTATTCTGCTTCCTTTTCCTGTGCTAAAAGTAAAATCTTGTCATATAAAAGCGGAGAAATCCAAAAAGTAGAATTTTCAATCAACTTATTCATTAAAGGCTTAACAGCCACAACAAAACCCCTCGTTTTCCCTTCTAATAAAACTCCTAATAATCCAGTAATTCTAATTCCTAACCGTTGTGCTTCAGCCCTTCCCCTGCGTTCATCAATTAATAATAAATCAGTCTTTAACTCCAATGCCAAAATAATAGCCTCCGACTCCCCATCATCTAACTTAGCTTGTTGTTTTAATTCATATACTTTATTTTTATCCTTCACAGTTTTAACCTCCAAAAAAGGAGATTTTTCTGCTTGTATTTCACTTAAAAATAGAGGATGACATCTTGATAATTCTTCATAAACTGCTTGAGGAATAATCACTTTTTCATAAAGTGCCTGTAATAGAAAAATATGTTCAATACCAATTAAATTAGTAAGCACAGAAGTATCACTAATAATCACAATCTTCCCAACTCCTGTAAATTCTGTAAATCAATCTCAAAATCCTCCAAATCATAACGATATAAAGGTATTTTCCGCGCCTTCAGTAAATCCCGAAAAGCATCTGATTCCATTTGTGCCATTTTAGCTGCATAATCAAAAGTTAATCGCCCCGACTCAAATAAATGTAATGCAATCTCCTGTAAAAATTCCGTAGGGGTTAACTGGGAAGCGTCTAAAAATTCATCTAAAATTACTAACGACATTACCAAAATCTCCTAACTTTATATTTCTATTTTACTTCTTAAACTGCTTACTTATGCTCAAACCTCCTTTTCCTCTGCTAAAGTTAAAACCTGCACATAAAGTCGGTCTGAAATTCTCATTCTCTGTGCTTGCATCTCATCTAAAACATCCTTAACACTAGCCAACAAACCCCGCCGCTTTGCCAATAATAAAACCCCCACAGTCCCAATTAAAGGCAACTTTCGAGCCATAGCAACTTTCCGCGCTGCCTTTTCATCAATTAATAACTGAGAAGCCCCAATCTCCTCTGCTAAAGCAATAGCTTCTGACTCTCCTAAATCTAACTTAAACGACTGTTGTAACTCCTTAAGCACCTGCTGATTATCTACTGTTACAACCTCTAACCAAGACAAATCCTGTACAACTTTCGCTGCTGGATGCTCACCTACTTGTAATTCATCAAATACACCCTGGGGAATTATGACTTTACCAAAAAGTTTCGGCAATAAATCAAGATGATTCACCTTTGTTAACTCACTAATGGGCGTTGTATCAGAAACAATAATCATTTAAGAAATCTGCTGATTTAAAATTAACTCTGCTTGTTCCATTTCTTGACGTAATTCCTCTAAAGTCTGGGAATCGTCAAAAAGAGAAATACCCCATTTTTTCATCATTTCTATTACCTCTAACCGAGAAACACCAAGAATTTTTCCCGCCCGTCCACTGCTGATTTCACCTACCTCTAATAGCGTCATTACATAACCTTCCTTCGCTTTTTGTAAAGCCTTTTTTTTCACTTCATCTGAAAGCTGAATACTTTCTAACTGCTCATCTAAAATTACTAACGACATTACCAAAATATCCTAACTCTATATTTTTATTTTAGCTGATCAGATCCCCGACTTCTTTTTAAATCTTGTAAATAAATAATAACTTAATGTTAGAAGTCGGAGATCTTTTTAAACCACTTCCGCTAACATCGCCATAATATCCGACTCTAAGGCCTTAATATCATCCTCAATGACATCCAATGCACGGGGCGGCTGATATACATAAAAATGGCGATTTAAGGGAATTTCATAACCTATCTTAGTCTTAGCAAAATCAATCCAAGCATCCATAACATGGGGTAAAACTTCCTTTTCTAAATACTCTTGACAATGCCCTTTAACTAACTTAATCAACTTATCTAAATTCCCATCTTTCCCATAATCTAAAGGTAAAGGTAAGGCGATATCATCCGGTAAAGGGACAATTTCTGTATCTCGTAAACTACTATCCGCTTCAGGATTTCCCTTACTATCTCTACAGATTTCTGCTTCTGGATCTGCTGTTCCCAATGCCGATAAAATCGCCTTTTTAACAGGTGCTTTTAAATTTAAACCTGCTTTTTTTAATACCTGATTTAATTCTTTTTCAAACTCATTACGGGACAGATAAAGTTTATTATTATCAAATTTCTGCAAAGCCTGAATAATTTGAGTTTGGATATTTTCACCCGCTAAAATTTCTAATTGTTGTACGTTTTCATCTTTGCGCTTTTTAGTAGTAGCTAAATTCTGAAAAGCCGTTTGTTCCGAAAGTAAAGCTAAACGTTCTGGACTAACTTGAAAATTTAACCTTAATGGACGTTCCACCGTAATCTTTAAAAATCCAAATTGCCGATTATCAAAAAGCTTAGAACAAATCGGCTTTTCTGTTTGTCCATTATTTTCAACTTCACTAATACCATTATCTTCAAAATTCCCATACAGTCGCACCAGTTCAGTAATATGTTCAGGTGATAACTCATTGCGCTTATTACCAAGACTCTTTTTCATTTTCTGGTAATGTTTTGTTCCATCAATCAACTGTACTTTGCCCTTTCTATGGGCTGCTTTTTTATTGGTTACTAACCAAATATAAGTAAAAATTCCTGTGTTATAAAACATCTGGTCAGGTAAAGCTATTACTGCATCTAACCAGTCATTTTCAATAATCCAACGGCGAATATTACTTTCACCACTTCCCGCATCTCCTGTAAACAATGGAGAACCATTAAATACTATCGCAACTCGTGAACCATCACCGCCATTTTCTGGGGAAGGTTGCATTTTTGAGATCATGTGTTGGAGAAACAACAATGAACCATCATTAATGCGGGGTAAACCTGCGCCAAATCTGCCATTAAATCCTAAGCTTTCATATTCATCTTTAATAAAATCTTCCTCTGGTTTCCATTCCACTCCAAAGGGAGGATTGGCAAACATATAATGAAATTGTTTATCAGGATGTCCGTCATGGGGTAAGAAATTATTACTTTTATTTTTAGCGTTCTTAACTCCTAATGTGTCACCATAAATAATATTGTCAATAGGTTCATCTTTAATCAATAAATCAGAACAACAAATTGCATAGGATTCGGGGTTATATTCTTGCCCAAATAGCCCTAAAATTGCTTCAGGGTTTTGATTTTTAATATGTTCTTCCGATACTGAAAGCATTCCCCCAGTTCCTAATGTGGGGTCATAGACAGAGCGATAAATCCCTTGTTTAAAGACATCGGTTTCATCACAAAAAACCAGATTAACCATCAGGCGAATTACTTCACGAGGTGTAAAATGATCTCCCGCTTCTTCGTTTGCTTGTTCATTAAACTTTCTTACCAATTCTTCAAACAGATAACCCATTTGTAGATTAGAAAGTTTGGACGGAGATAAATCAAATTCCGGTTTACAAAAATCTTTAATAATCAGATATAAGCGATTACTTTCATCAAGTTTTTGAATCTCGCTTTCAAAATTAAACTTCTCAAAAATATCCCTAGCTCTAGATGAAAAACCATTGATATAATTAATTAAATTACTAGCAATACCATCAGCATCATCTAATAATTTCTGAAATGTAAACTCACTGGTGTTATATAAAAACTGTTGACGCTCTCCCCCTATTGCTACTCTAGCGATTGCTTTTTCAAAAGCCTCACCCTTTAACCCCATTGCTTCATATCTGGCTTTAGCTTCTATGACAGCCAGTTTAGTCGGTTCTAAAACAGCATCTAACCGACGCAATACTATCAAAGGTAACATCACCCGCCGATATTGGGGCGGGCGGTAAGGTCCCCGGAGTTTATCAGCAATACTCCAAATAAAACCAATTAAATCTTGATGATGAGAATTTTCTGTAATTGTTGCCATAGGGAGTTTTAATCTGTTGTTTTTTCAAAGTTCTCAACACTAACTCTTGGTAGTCGATGTTTAAAGCCGCAAAGAATTTCCCAAGAAATGGTACCTGATAAACTTGCCCAATGATCTGCCGTAATTTCTTGCTGCCCATCTTTGCCAATTAAAGTAACAATATCTCCCACTTGTAAATTGCGAAGATGAGTAACATCTAACATCAATTGATCCATAGTAATAGCCCCAATTTGACAGGCCCTTTGTCCCCGAATTAATACTTGAAGACGGTTCGATAAATTACGGGGAACCCCATCTGCATAACCAATACTAACCACCGCAATTTTTATCGGGCGATCGCTAACAAACTGATGACCATAACTAACTCCCGTACCAGAGGGAATATTTTTGATTTGAGTAATTTTTGCTTTCACCTGCAATACAGGTTTTAACATCGCTTGGGAACGCAGATGAGGGGCCGGATACAAACCATATAAGGCTAACCCTACTCTAACTAAATCATAGTGTAAATTCGGTGCAATGAGGGTCGCGGCAGAATTAGCCAAATGAAGACAAGGGAGTTTTATTCCTTGGGATTTTAGTTCGGTGATCGCCTGTTTAAACCGTCGATGTTGTAATCTCATCTGGGTGGAATCGGGATCATCAGCCGTCGCTAAATGAGAATAAACACTGCCCAGAGTTAATGAGGGTAATTGTTGCACTAATTTAACAAATTCCGTCCCCTGGTGCCAAGGAGTTCCTAAACGGGACATTCCCGTATCTAATTTTAGATGCACAGGTAAGGTTTCCCCAAATTGGGAGAGGGTTTGAGAGAAAATTAAGGCCTGTTGGGGGTTACAAAGAGTCGGTTCTAATTTCCAATGAGCGATCGCCGCAATTTCTTCAGGGGTATTAATGGCCCCTAAAATAAGGATGGGGGCAGTAATTCCAGCTTCTCGTAATTCGATCCCTTCTCCCAAAGTAGCAACGGCCAAACCATTGGCCCCTGCATTAAGAACAGTTTGAGCCACAGTAATGGCCCCATGACCATAAGCATCCGCTTTCACCACAGCCATTAAAGCGGTTTTTGGGGACAATAAACCTTTAATTTCCTGAACATTATGGGTTAATGCCCCTAGATTGATTTCTACCCAGGCCCGTTGACGGATAATGTCAGAGAGATAGTAATTGTAGCGATTTTTAGTGACAACCCCTAAGACAGACTCTTGACTTAACATCCCTGCTCACTCCTACACTCTCACCTAATACTGTAATCATTGACGATTATCTTAGCAGACGGAATTAATCAAAAGATGATTCCAACGAAACCAATCAGAAATACATAATTGGCTAAAACTTTCGCCTAGTCTAATTTAGTGCAGTGCTATCACTCCATGTCATCAAATAACAATTCTTCTAAAATTGCTTGCATTTCCTCATCTTCAGGAGACACTAATTCTACTTTTCCAAGCAAATTATATTTGGCTAAAAAGAGTAAGGGAGACAAGGGCGTATAAATTGAGTATTTTTGATCTTGATGATAAAAATCTTTGAGAAATTGTAATTCCTCTGAGTCTAAAGCTGGCCCGTCTGTTTCTAATTCTAGGGTCAAAATTCCATCGTCTTCTATGGGAGGTAATTCCCCGACTACCGTTAAGGTAAAAGCGGTTAATTTTAGGGTCAAATCGAGTTCTGCTAACACTGCCTTAGCGTCAGGGAAAATTGCTTCAATTTCGATTTTATCCTCTAATAAGACGGCATTGGTAATTTCTTCGCTGTCGTCTTCAACATCTTGATCCTCTTCATCCCAGACTAAAACTACAATAGGGATATCTACTGGCATAAGCAAGAGATAAGTTCCATCGTCTCCTTCGATCGCGTTTTCTACATAACATTCTAGAGTGCGACCGTCTTCGTCAGTTAAGGTCACACTATCGATATCTTCTGGATCGCTTTCTTGATTGTATTGGAAGGATGACATGATTTTAACTTAAGGCTGCGATTGAATTAGGATATCATAAATTGTCATCAGTTATTGACGAAATTAATTAAGATAAGTGTCTACCCAACGGGTTCTGTGTAAATACTCAAAACCTGCCACATCTGTAAGATTATATTGTAAAGGGGTAATGGTGATGTAGTTCTGTTGAATGGCCTGGACATCTGTGGGGATATCGGGGGGGAGATGAATATGATCGGGTTGTTCTATTTCTGTGACTAATTCTCCCGCTAACCAATAGTAGCTTTTTCCCCTGGGATCAATACGCTTCTCAAAATTTTCCACATAACGACGTAACCCTTGACGGGTGATCATCACTCCGGCGATCGCATCTGAGGCCACGGGGGGAACATTAACATTAAGTAGGGTACTTTCGGGAAAGGGATGACTGTCCAACTGTTTGACTAAGGTACAGGCAAAATTGGCCGCTGGTTGAAACTCACGGGAGGAAAAACTTGCTAAACTAATGGCAACACTAGGAATTCCTTCAATAATGCCTTCCATAGCTGCTGATACGGTTCCTGAATAAAGCACATCTGTACCCAAATTAGAGCCATGATTAATGCCTGAAACGATAATATCAGGACGGGTTTCAACTAGGGTACTCAGAGCCAATTTTACGCAGTCTGAGGGGGTTCCTGAACAAGACCAAGCGGTAATCTTTGGATTGAAGAAGTCCTCGACAATTTCCGCCCGAATGGGACGATGTAGGGTCAATCCATGACCTGTGGCCGAGCGTTCCCGATCAGGGCAGACAACAGTAATATTATAGCCCGCTTCGGCCAGGGTATTGGCTAAGGTTCGGACACCAAGGGCAAAAATTCCATCATCGTTACTGATTAAAATGTTTATGGGGGAAGGACTGGTCATATTTTGTTGGTTTAGTTATCTTTCTTTTATTGTCTCTGATAAATTAACATTAAATTTTACCTTGATAAATTTCTTTTCTTATATCGTCAAGGTCTTGTCTAACATTATCCTCGTTTTCCCATAAATTTGTCAGATCAATTCCTTCTGCTAACTTGAAATTTTTTGTATCTTTTTCATCAATCATTGCAGGGAAAGGTAGAGAGATGGGAATAACTTGATGATGACTTAAATAAGAAATTAAATCAAATTGACCTAATTGAGAATCTTCAATAATCCATTCTTTATTTTTGTATTTCAAAATAGGATTTTTAACATTTAGTGCATAAAAAAAAGCTGCGGTATATAATCCACAGTGATCAGCAAAATTATTCGTATCACTTCCCCCAATAATTGACCCTTTTAATCCTCCATTATGTGTTGTAGGATGACCAGTAGAGATATGAGAAAAAAAGACTTCGCCACTATGAAAACGCTCAATTTTTTCTAGAGAATAAACTTCATTTTTTTGAGGATTTGATGTAATTTGATATCCATAAACACAGGTTAAATTCAAACTAGAACTGGAGTCCTTAATTTGTAACCCCAATTCGTCATAAGCAAGATTCACGGAATGACTTTCTGGTCTAATACCATAATTTCTATTATTATTAGCTTTTCGATACCAAACTTGATATTCAATCTCCCCATATTTTTCCTTATATTTTGTTTTTCTAATTCGGATAGCATTAATTAATCGAATCCAGTCATATTTATTCATCATATTACTCAAGTTTGAGGAAGTTGTATGAATTAAGTTTTTGATAATAAAAATATAGGGAATAATTAATAGTTGATTTAATTAACTATTTTTATCGATGAGATGACATTGAAGAACTGATCTGAGTTAAACTCCAATCTGGGCGAAGATTACAGGCATCGCGCAAATAAGGGTGATACATCTCTTTTTGAGGTTTTGGGGTATTAACATGAATCAGCACCCTTATACAGCGTTTTAAGCTGCCCTCAACCTGCATTTGCTGCACATCTAGTAAGGGGACATCTTCCCATTGAGGACGTTGACGGGCGATCGCGGCGGGAAAAATGGCATCAAGATCGAGTGTCGCGGTAAAAGTCACACTAACAATGTCTTCAGGGTTAAGTTGGTTACGGGTTTCGATCGCATCTAACAACTCAGTGACAGCTTCTTGGATAGACTCTTTTGTATTTTCTGATACTGTAGTTGCCCCTCGAATACCTCGCACTTTCCACTGCACAGTCATAGTCCTCCGACAATTAAGGTAATAACTCCTATTCTCTCATCCCCAGACCCATTTTTCCTTATCTTTCCCCTTAACTGAGATCTTGCACCATGATTTAAGGACGATATAACCATAAAGGTTGACCATTGGTAGTTAATTCAAATTCTAGCCAATTGATCGCCGTTCCAATTTTTGATTTACTTTGATTACGAGATAAAACGCGATTTAGTAAAGATTTTGGTTCTTCAATGGTATAACATAGAGCTTTGTCGGGGTTAAGTCCTGCTAACTCAGCGGCCCAACGACGGGCATCTTCTTCCGTTCCCAGACGATCAACCACCCCTAATTCTAAGGCTTGCTGTCCGGTAAAAATGCGTCCATCAGCAAAACTTTTGACCTTTTCAACGTCTAAATTGCGGCCTTCTGCCACCGTTGTCACAAATTGATGATAACTGGTATCAATCATTTCTTGAAGAATCTGATGTTCCTCGGTGGTTAATTCCCGATCAAATGAAAGAATATCTTTATAGGGGCCTGATTTAATCACTTGAAATGATACCCCAATTTTATCTAAAAGCCGTTCTAAATTATTTCCCCGCAAAATGACCCCAATACTGCCAGTAATGGTGCCAGGGTTCGCCATAATATGTTGGGCCCCCACGCCAATATAAACCCCACCAGAGGCGGAAATATTGCCAAAACTAGCGACAATTTTCACCTTGTCTCTGAGTCTTTTCAAAGCTTCATAAATTTCTTGAGAGTCCCCTACTGTTCCCCCAGGAGAGTCAATGCGTAGTAACAGAGCGGGAAATTTTCTCTCTTTTACTATTTCTAGGGCTTTCAGGACACTTTTGCGAGTTTCTGAAGCGATCGCCCCAGTAATTTCGATCCGCGCGATCTGTTTGCTGGTTCTGGGTTTAAATGGCCAAATCATCTTTCCGCCCTCATGGAGACTCTCGCTAAACCTGTACTCAGGAGCCAGCGCGGTCTTGGGGGTTTCCCCCATGAGCGACTGGCGTGGTTAGCGATGAGAGGAAATGAGGGGCAAGGTCTATGTCGCATAAGAATAACCATCTTTTTTGTGAATATGAGTGCAATATTTGTGGCTAATACCTTGGGTTAATTCGTTAGCACTAGATATATTAAAACTACCCGTTGATCGTACAGCAACACGACCAATATAAGTGCCTATTTTTTTACCTTTAGTTACCACAGCTTTTACGATATCTCCTGTTTGGAAACCTTTAATGAACTTGAATCTAGGAACGTATCTAGAAGGAAACCCATACTTATCAGTTCTACAAGATTGTCTAGTTCCATGACCTGTTGCTTTAATTAATAATGGCTTATTAGTTAAAACTTTTAAAGTATCAACTATTCCTACACAAGCTGCATCAATCCAGTGCTGTTTTGGTAGTTTTAATCGTGTTCTGTTAAATTTAGTTTTACCTCCTGATCCTGTAGTTACGAATAACCCTGTGTTTTTTAAAGCATTAAATAACGCCCATCTAGTAGAATTAACAGCAGTAGCATCTTTTAAGGGACGTTTCGCTTGTGATAAAATACGCTTTAAGACTTCAGGTTTTTTAGATAAAAATACATTAATATCTTTAGTTCCTTTTTTGAGATTACATGATTCACAAGCTAAACATAAATTACTTATTCTATTTGTACCTCCTTTTGCTTTAGGATGAATGTGTTCAACTTGTAAAGGGACATTTTCTATTGAACAATAAGAACATTTTCTGTCCCATTTGTTTAATAAATACTCTCTTACTTCGTAACCAACTAATTCACCTTGTTGATATTCTACTCCTGATATTTCAGGATTTTCTAATTGTTGTAAGTCAAATCTTACCAATTCTTGAGAAATACCAACAATAGGAGCGAACTTAATTAGTTTTTTAATCCAAGTAAAAGTAGTGTCTACTCTATGTTGTAAGGAAGGAGCTAACCAACTTTTAGGTTTTTTTCTATTAAGAAATCTAGCTTGACGATATCTGGTTTGACGATTACGACGACCTCGACGTAATGACCGTCTTGATTCTAAACTATCTTTAATAGTTGAACCGCGATGAGAAAGTTCAGCACCAAATATAACTTTATCACCTTGAACTAAAGCAATACCAGTTGTTTTAGAACCAGGATCTATTTTAATTTCTATTGGTTCAGTTACCATCTCTGATACGGGTTTTTTTAAGATAATAGTAAAAGGATATTTCCTGAATACTGATGCTTTTCTAGTATTTAATAACTTCCTTGCTACCGAGGGGTGACAGGGATTTAACGGTTGTTTATTCGTATCAATTACTAGCACATAATTTGACATTACTGTCTCTCCATTACTGGGTAAAGTTAGCTTCGACAATGTTATTTAAGCTTGTTAGGTTAGCAGCACTTCCTTAACCCTTTAAAGATGTTTAACTGCTAACGACAGAGCAGGGGACTAGCTTCGCATCCACAAGGTGTCGTGACAAAAATAACGTAGTATACTAGATACTTAGTCTGGTCAACTTAGGCTATATTTCAAGCCCCCGTTACATCGGTACTCCGATTAACGGTGGGTTGTTGACAAATATATGTCAAATTATAGGAGAGACTGAGGGAGTGAGGAGGTGTGATTCGACTAAGCTCATCAACCGAGACTGAGGAGGAAAATTGTCTTATTACCCTTAACACCCACCCCCTAACATCCATTACCCTTAAGCCAGGGCTACAGCAGGTTGAGGCCAACGGCCGACAGTTTTCCCCATGATGGATAATTCTTGCATCAGGTGATCAAATTTGTCGGGGGTTAAGGACTGAGGGCCATCTGATAAGGCTTTGGCCGGGTTGGGATGAACTTCAATCATTAAAGAATCGGTTCCTGCGGCGATCGCTGCGGTGGCCATGGCAGGAACATAATCAGATTTTCCGGTGCCATGACTAGGATCAATCATAATCGGTAAATGAGTCAAAGCCCGTAATACAGGTAACACAGATAAATCTAGAGTATTGCGGGTATATTTACCATCAAAAGTACGAATACCCCGTTCACACAGAATTACATTAGGGTTTCCTGCGGCCAAAACATATTCAGCGGCCATTAACCATTCATCGATGGTGGCAGACATTCCCCGTTTGAGCAAAACAGGTTTATCTTGGGCCCCGACTTTTTTAAGGAGAGAGAAATTTTGCATATTTCTGGCCCCAACTTGGATCACATCGGCCACTTCTCCAATTTTCTCTAAATCTGCCGTATCCATGACTTCGGTAATAATGCCCAGGCCGCTTGCTGCTCTAGCTGCTGCCAATAATTCTAAGGCACTTTCCCCATGGCCTTGAAAGGCGTAGGGAGAGGTACGGGGTTTATAGGCCCCACCCCGTAAAAATTGCGCTCCAGCAGCTTTAACTCGTTTGGCGGTTTCAACGATCATCGCTTCATTTTCGACGGAACAGGGCCCAGCGACGACGACAATGGGATGATTTTTGCCAATAGCAACGGGGCCATTGGGTGTACTGACCATGACTTCGCTATATTCCCCATGACGGAACTCTAAACTTGCCCGTTTAAAGGGTTGTTCTACCCGTAAAACATTTTCGATCCAAGGACTAATTTCTTGAATTTGTAGGGGATCTAGGGAAGCGGTTTCTCCGACTAAACCGATGACGACTTTATGTTTGCCGACGATTTTTTCGGGAGTTAAGCCCCAATTTTCAAATTCTTGGTTAATGCGTTCAATTTCATCTGTGGGTGAACCAACTTTCATTACAACGATCATGAGTTTGCTTCCTCTGGTGTCAGTTATTGGGTGATGGTGTTGTTATGTCCTCATGAGTTCTTTTACCCTACTCTAAGGACACAACCCCGAAAACGAGCTAATTTTTTTTGGTTTCTTGTCTGGCAGTTCGCCAAGCTTGAAGGGTTCGTCCTAAGTTGGCGGTAAATTCTTGCCATCCCCACCAACCACCGACGTGATTTTCATCCCACGAAGCCGAGAATATACCATAACTTAAGCCTAGCACTCCTAGGCCAAAGAGTCCTAAACTAACAGCACCGACGGCCACTGTGGGAATTTCTAGCCATTTATGGCTAACAATCCAATAAAAGATGAAAAATGAAGACATTCCCAATAGGGTCGGAATGCCTGAAAATATGGCCATTCTTCTGATCATGCGTTGACTAACACCATCGGGAATTGCACTGAGGCTGGCATTTTTGCGATGATCGTCGGATTTTTTCCGGGTGGAAAGGGTTTTAGTGGGCGTTACCTTGGGAGTTTTCGGCTTTTTGGGATTTTTTTGACGAGGTTCAAAGGGTAAGGAGTCCCGTGAGGAGTTAGAAGGCATAAGTTTTTAAGGGAGTCACAAATCAGATCGGGGCGCGGGGTTTGCGCCCATCAGAATTAATTCTGGGGCCTAACGACGGATACCCAGACGTTTAATTAAGTTTTGATAACGCTCTACATCTTTGCTGCTAATGTAAGCTAATAAACGTCTCCGACGGCCAATCATTTTTAGAAGTCCGCGACGGGAGGCGTGATCTTTGGGATTTTGCTTCAAATGACCGGTCAATTGTGTAATGCGTTCCGTTAATAGGGCCACCTGTAAGTCAGGAGATCCCGTGTCTGTCTCATGAACTTGATATTCAGTCATGAGGTTTTGTTTTTCGGTAGCTGTCAAACTCATAGAAGTTATTGAATAAATGTTGCAATCTCTCATGATATCATTTCTTTTTTGATCTAACTACCCTGCGATTTCCTGATAAGATGTGGTGTTGTATTAGTTTTATGTAGCAGATTGTAGTGGTTAAAACAATTTTAGTTGCCCTTGACTGCTCGACTACCTCAGAACAGGTCATCGAGGCGTTGGATGCCCTCTACATCCCATCCCATAGCAAAATTATCCTGGCCCATGTCTTGCCTTCATCCGATCATGAGGGGGATAGTCATCCTGAACAACCCCATCCATCGCCGTCTTTGAGATATCAACAGGTAGAAGAACAACTTCAAGCCTATCAAGCTCAAGTCTCAGGTAGTTTTATGGAAATTGTCAATGGTGATCCGGCGGAAGAAATTATCAGACTAGCCAATATTTATAACGCGGATCTGATTGTGATCGGGACTCGTGGCCTCCAAGGGGTCACACGGGTAATTGAAAGATCAGTGAGCGATCAAGTGGTAGCTGAGGCGACTTGTTCTGTATTTGTGGTGAAATCCCAAAAATTCAGTATATAACTGATTTGGTGGTCTACAGTATAAAATAAGGTTAACCTATGGCAACGCCAGATGAGCCTCTGCATTAACCCTCACTGTTCTAATCCTGAGAATCAGGACACATCCCTCTTTTGTCAAAGCTGTGGCTCGGAGTTACTGCTTGAGGGGCGCTATCGTGTATTAAAAGAATTAGGGGGCGGGGGATTTGGGAAAACTTATGAAGTCCAAGACAGTGATCCGACCAATTTTGCTGAGGGTTATCAGGCGGTTAAAGTCTTAAAAGTCCTCATTCATAATCATCCTAAGTATGTAGAATTGTTTGAGCGAGAGGCCCAATTTTTAAGTCGTTTCAATCATCCAGGGATTCCAAAAGTCGAGCCTGATGCTCATTTTCTCTTTTATCTCAAAAATAGTAACACCCCTCTTTACTGTTTGGTGATGGAGAAAATTGAGGGACTGAATCTCAATCAATACATTTTGCAACGGGGGAAATGTATCTCTCAAAAAGTTGCGATTCAATGGCTAATGCAACTGTTACGGATTTTACAGGAGATTCATCGTCATAATTTTTTTCACCGAGATATTAAACCCTCAAATATAATGCTCCGTTCTACCGGACAATTAGTTTTAATTGATTTTGGTACCGCTAGGGAAGTTACGGAAACTTATTTATCAAAACAATCCACTGGTGAGGTGACAGGGCTGTTTTCGGCGGGATATAGCCCCCTAGAACAACTTAATGGTCAAGCGGTTCCTCAATCGGATTTTTTTGCCCTCGGACGCACTATGGTTTATCTGCTCACGGGGAAACATCCCAGCGATTTCTATGATTCTCATGCGGATCAATTAAACTGGCGTGAGGCGGTTTCCGATTTGACCCCTGAATTTGGGGATTTATTGGATCAAATCATGTCCCGCTTACCTAATGAGCGTCCTAAGTCAGCCGCTATTATTCTGAGTAAGTTAGAACAAATTTATCATCATCTCTACGGCTCTGATAGTTTTCTCAATAATTTTCCCTCTCAGGATAGGACTAACCAGAAGGAAATTCCTGCCTCTGTGAACCCCCCAACTGTTCCCCCCTTACCCTTACCCCCTAAACCTCAATCTCCTGCCTTTGCTACTGCCCAAGATGCCCTAGATCCGAGTTTTGTGGAGCGTTGTCAAGCAGAATTGGCTGAATTAATTGGCCCTATGGCTTCGATTATTTCTCAAAAAACTTGGAAAAAAAATCCCAATGCTTCTGCGGATGAATTTGTTAAAGCCTTGGCTCAAAAAATACCTGATCCCCAAAAAGCTGAAGGGTTTCAACAAAAATTGTTAAGTTAAGGGGAACAGGTTAATGTTTATAAAATTATGTCTCAAGATCAATCCCTTCCCGTTATTACTGTTGAAGAACTCGCTACCCGTTTAGCAAATGACAGGACTACGTTACAATTAATAGATGTGCGAGAACCCGAAGAAGTAGCGATAGCCTATATCGAAGGTTTTGAGGTACTTCCTCTTAGTCAATTTGCTCAATGGTCAGAAGAAATTGACACCCGTTTTGATCCTAATCAAGAAACCTTTGTGATCTGTCATCATGGTATGCGATCGGCCCAAATGTGTCTTTGGTTACTCAATAATGGCTTTAGTAATGTTAAAAATATAAGAGGAGGCATTGCGGCTTATTCTTTGCGAGTCGATAGCAGTATTCCTCAATATTAATCCCTTAGCACTGATCTGATTCTGAAAATATTTTGAGATGCTTCTCCTCCTTGGTTAATTAGATTTATACTAGCCAAAAATTTTTAATTAACCCAGCATTTTTTCAATAATTTACCCCTTGATTCTGAACATTATGGTTCCAAATTCTTTAAATAAACGCTATCAAAACATTTTACGAGCAACGGTTAAACATTATATTGCAACCGCGGAACCCGTAGGCTCAAAAACTCTCCTGGAAGAATACAATTTTAGTGTTAGTTCGGCGACAATTCGTAATACATTAGGACAACTCGAAAAAGCAGGGTTTTTATATCAACCTTATACCTCTGCGGGACGTATTCCCTCAGATTGTGGTTATCGAATTTATGTTGATAATTTAATGACTCTAGATGAAACAATTGGGCAAAAAATTGAACGACAATTAAGTCAAAAATTGAAGTGGGAAAGCTATAATTTTGAAACAGCTTTACAAAGGGCAACCCAAATTTTAGCGAATTTAAGCGGTTATATTGCTTTAATTACCTTACCTCAAACGTCTCCCCATCAATTGCGTCATCTTCAGTTAATTCAAGCATCAGCAAAACAGGTGATGTTAATTGTGGTGACAGATGGTTATCAAACTCCATCAATTTTAATTGATCTTCCTCCCGCTTTAGTCAAAGAAAATGATGATTGGTTAGCAGAAGAATTACAAATTCTTTCTAACTTCCTAAATCATCAATTAAAAGGTAAGTCTTTATTAGAATTTACCCATTTAGATTGGCAGAAAATCGATCAAGAATTTCTGGAATATACCGACTTTCTCAAAACCCTATTAAAACAGTTACAAAAATACTTAAAATCTTCAATGTCTACCCCTATTATGATTCATGGGGTGTCAGAAGTTTTGCGACAACCAGAATTTTCTCAATTGCAACAGGTACAGATGTTAATTCATCTCTTAGAAGAAGAAAAAGATCAACTCTTACCCTTAATTTTTGATGTCCCTGAAACTGATATTTTAAATAAACGGGTTAGTGTTAGAATCGGAGCAGAAAACCCCTTAGAATCAATGCGTCTTTGTACTTTAATTTCTGCTATTTATCGTCAAGGAGATACCCCGGTTGGGAGTGTAGGAATTATTGGCCCAACTAGAATGTTATATGAGAATACTATCCCTTTAGTAGAATCAACTGCTGATTATTTATCAGAAGCATTAAGTTAAGGACTTAATTATGGATAGATTCTAAAATTTCTTAACCCTTATAACCAAGTTGAAATTGATCGTAAAGAGGGAGGAATTGGGGTGTCTTGATCAAATTCTAACATAACTTCTGAATCTCCTAAATATCCCGATTGAGCAAAAGATAAAAGCATCCGACATAAAGCCACCCAAACCGCTTGATCAAATTCCCAATCACATCCTTTTCTTGCATAACAACTAATAGATTTTAACGCCCAAAAATAACTATTTCTGACCATAGAACCCCCTTTTTTATAAGGGGGTAAATCTTCTTGATTAATAAACAAAATATCATCTTTTAGATAAACTCTCATGATGCAACTTGACTATTATTACCATTGAATTCAATCATATCTGTTTCTAACAATATTTTACCTGGTTTAATTTCTTCACTTAAATCATGTCCTTCAATATATTCTTGAACTAAATAAAAATCATTATTCTCTTGAAAATGGGCAAAAAGTTGAGGTATTTGGGGATGATTACCCAATTTATAAAGAACTTCTGCTTCTGCTTCTGTTTCAAATAAACGATAAGCAGTTTGTAAAGTAAAGGGATCATTAGACAGAGGATGAAGAAGTTTAACGACACGCAAAGGTTGATCAGGTAAATGCTTATCTTTGGCTAAGAAAGTTTTTCCAAAACCCCCTTGTCCTAGAGATTTAATGATTTCGTAATGTCCCCCGATTATTTGTCCTATCATCATAAAATAAAGATATATACGAGAACCAGGAAAAATATGAATTAGCATTATCTGACTACAATAAAGCTATTGAACTTGATCCTAAATATGCTTATGCTTATAACGGTCGGGGTAATGTTTATAAGAAACAGAAAAAAAGGGACATAATACCAGAAGTGTCCTTAGCTATAAATAAGACTAGGATTTAACAGTGTTAAATCCCTACAATTATCTGATAAATTATCATAGTAAACCCCTTAAAAAGTTGTTTAAACTAACAGTTTGACAAATTTGCATTTTTTGGGTATTATGAAATGTAAGATAGGATGGGTGTGTGTTAAAACGCAGGTTCACGGGTGGAAGCAATCGCCATAAAATTCAACCCTGAATCTTTAAGGAATCTAAAAAGTTAAGATAAATGAACAGAATTCCCCTTGAAATCCCCCCCTGTGGGACGATAAGCTACGGACTGATAAATGATGGTGGAGTTCCTTAAACCCATGCAAACCAGCGAGGTTAGACGAGAAAGCGCGGTTTCCCCTAATACCTGCACCTTAGCGGCCATTGATATTGGTACTAACTCAATTCACATGGTTATCGTGGAAATTGACAAAACCTTGCCCGCTTTTACCATTGTGTCACGGGAAAAAGATACAGTGCGTCTAGGGGAAAGGGATATGGCCACTGGAAATCTCACCGAAGAAGCCATCGAACGGGCGATCGCCTCTCTAAAACGCTGTAAAGACTTAGCCACCAGCCTCAACGTCGATCATATCATTGCAGCGGCCACCAGTGCCACCAGAGAAGCCCCCAATGGCTTAGACTTTATCTGGCGAGTTCAAGCAGAAGTTGGCATTACCATCAACTTAATTTCAGGATATGAAGAGGCCCGTCGCATCTATTTAGGGGTCTTATCAGGGATGGATTTTCAGGAACAACCCCACGTTATTATTGATATTGGGGGCGGTTCCACAGAAATTATCTTAGCAGATGCCCACGAACCCCGTTTTTTAAGCAGTACCAAAGTGGGTGCAGTCCGTTTAACCGCAGAATTTGTCACCACTGACCCCATTAGTGAGGCAGAATTTCTCAATTTACGGGACTATGTACGGGGAATGTTAGAACGTCCCATTGATCAGTTACGCAGTCAATTAAATGATGGTGAAAAACCCAAATTAGTAGGTACTTCAGGCACCATTGAGACTTTAGTAACAATTCATGCGGCCCAAACCTTAAATGAGGTTCCCAGTCCCTTACAAGGATATCATATTAGTCGCCAAGATCTCGAAGATTTGGTTAAAAAATTTGCTTTTTTGTCCTATGAAGAACGGATCAATATTTCAGGAATGTCTGAAAAAAGGGCAGAAATTATCCTCCCAGGGGCGGTCATTCTTTTAGAAGCAATGACGATGTTAGAATTAGAAAATATTACAATTTGTGAAAGGGCCTTGCGAGAAGGAATGATAGTTGATTGGATGTTAACTCATGGGTTAATTGAAAATCGCCTAAGTTTTCAAGCAGAAGTTCGTCAACGTAGTGTTTATAAAATTGCTCGTAAATATCAAGTTGATCTGCCTCATGGGGAACGGGTTGCTAATTTTGCTATTAGTTTATTTAAGCAACTTTCTGGGATATTTCATGAGTGGGGAAAAACCGAACAGGAATTATTATGGTCAGCAGCTATTTTACATAATTGTGGAATCTATATTAGTCATTCATCCCATCATAAACATTCCTATTATTTAATCCGCAATGCAGAATTATTAGGGTTTACGGAAGTAGAAATCGAAACCATAGCTAATATTGCTCGTTATCATCGTAAAAGTTCCCCCAAGAAAAAGCATGAAGAATACAGTAAGTTACCCGATAATTATCGTAAACAAGTTAAACAACTTAGTGCTATTTTACGGTTAGCAGTTGCTTTAGATAGGCGACAAATTGGAGCAATTCAAGATATAGATTGTAAATATGATCCAGAATATAAAAAGCTACATTTACATCTAGTTCCTACTTATTCTAATGATGATTGTGCCTTAGAATTATGGAATCTAGATTATAAAAAAATTGTCTTTGAAGAACTTTTTAATGTTAAAATTGTCGCTACTTTAGAATCAAGATAGTTAATAAAAGCATGAATAAATTTATCATCTTAAATTGATAGCTATTAATATGGATATTATATTGTTTGTTATAGAAAACTTTTTTTTATTTTTCTGGATGGTTCTATCAGATTTGTTACGGCAAAATATCATGCAGAAGATTAAAAACCAACTAATTCGGCACGAGACCAGGAAATAAAAGATTCAATGCCTTTTTCTAAGGGGATAGAAGGGCTAAACCCCAATTCTTGTAACTTTGTTATAGATGCTTTCCAGCAGCGAGGTGTACCTGGAGGAACAATTCCATCGAATTGCAAGTCGAGACTGATGCCTAGTGCTTGAACAATGAGGGTAGCAACTACTGTAATTGTAGCCTCTCGCCCACTGCCTAGATTATAAACTTCACCTTTCATAACAGCAGAAGTTGCTACAAGATGCACTGCTTTAGCAATATCAAAGGCGTGAATAAAATCTCGACTTTCTTGACCAGTCCCTTTCAAAATCAGTTTATGTTCGGTGAGAGCTTTTTGACAAATATCCCAAATAACTTGGCGGCGGAGTCCTGCTCCGTAAGCTGAGAAAATCCTGAGACTGGCTGTGGGTAAGCTATAAACTTGAGCAAATTCTAAACATAACTGCTCTCCTTGCCATTTGTGGAAGCCATAGGGAGATAAGGGAGCAGGAGGCTGACTTTCGCTAACAGGTAGGGAGGCCGGATTACCGTAAACTGCCGCGCTAGAGAGAAAGATAAATCGACAATTCGGTGCATAGACACGCAACGCATTAAGCATTTCAAAAGTGATCACCGAGTTGCCATAGAAATCTGCTGCTGGATCACTGATAGATAAACCGACTGAAGCACGTCCAGCACAGTGGACACAAACCCTAGGTGAATATTCTTGTAATAGGGAAGATAAGCCAGTATTCGGTAAATGAAAACGGTCATATTTTGCTAGATAAGAAAGTGGAGCATTTTCGGGACTTGAGTTATCAATTCCGATAACCGTCCAATGTTCCTCAAAAAAGTGACGGGCTATGTATCGCCCTAGAAAACCCGCCACACCAGTGATTAAAATTGTTTTACTTTCAGACATTGCCTACTATTTCAAGATTGCTTTTTCAGAGGTGATCTAATAAACTTGGCTATGCTATCTTTTGTCATGGCAATTTTCTTGCCAAAAACTTCAGAAGATCATCAACGACAACATTCCAATCAAAGACAGTTTCTGCCATTTCAACACATCGGCGAGAAACGGGATGCCACTCCCAATAATTACAATCTCCATATCTCTCAATTTTCTCTGCTAACTCTTCTAGATTGGGATTAGCTAACCAACCAATGCCAAATTGAGTTACCACACTCACAGTACCATTATCTGGATAGATAACAGTTAGAACTGGTGTTCCGGCGGCGGCACCTTCAGCACAGACCACAGGAAATCCTTCTCTTTTAGAGGGTAACACAAGTAATGTCGATTGCTTAATCAAGTCATTTTTTTGAGACTCATCTACCCGTCCCCAAAATTTAATATTATGTTGATTATCATATTGGCTTTTTAAAGATTCATATAATGGACCACTTCCTGCTAAATTAAGTTCATATTTTTTCTCTCCTAGTTGATTATACAAGAATGCCTTAATGACATACTCAGGATTTTTGTGTTGAGCCAATCTACCCAAAAACAAAATCGATTTATTTTTCTTGTCTTCGCTCTTACAACTATAAAGACTTGAATCAATTCCGCTAATAATAGCCTTAATATTGTTTCTACTTACCCCATATTGTTCGTTGAGTATATTGCCAATTCTCTGGTTAACACAAGAATGTAATATTTCTTTACGCCATGTCATTAAACGATAAATAAACCGCCAAAAAGTAGTATCATAAATTTCACACCAGTCGATCACAAATTTATTTTTAATAAAAAATGGAAGAACAATTGAGGGAATAACAGGCCATTTATTAAAAATAATTACATCAAATTTCTCAAGCTCTTTTTTTTGTTTCAATAAATCTAAAGTGAACCAAATAACATCAGGATAATTTCTTAATCCCCAGATACTTGTAAAATAGCGAAATGCTTTGGTAATTCTATAGACAGGAATACCATTAACTATATCTTTAGCTAGATCGCTCGGATTTAATCTAAGTGTATAAATTTCAAATTCGTGTCCTTGCTTAATTAGGGTTTGACCCAACTCATTGTATCGTATTTCCATTCCTCCAATATTGGGGAGAAAAACTTCAGAAATTACACCAATTTTCATACAATATTTACAACTCCGTTTATTCTCTGCTATATAATAATAACTTCCCATATTATACCATTAAATTTTAAATGTTTTAGCATATTTATTTATTTTTAATTCAGATTTTATTAGTCTTGGCTTTCATCATTCTTTCTATCCATAGATAAATAGCGAGTACGACAAAAACAATAACTATAGATAGTGTTATCAAAAGCCGTTGAATTAACGCAAAACTAACAACATCATTAGTGGGAACATTGATCAGTCCAAGCATTCCAATCCAACTCCACTCCATTAATCCCAAACTTCCAGGCGTAAAACTTAAAACCATCGCTAAGTAAATTAAAAGACTAGCAAACAAAATGTACCAAAATCCAATATTTAAGTCAATGGCCTTAACTACCAAGAAATTTCTTATAGCTATGTTTAAGTGCAAGATGATAGTCAGCCAAAATTCAGCAACGACAAATTTTGAATCAAAAAAGGGAATTGGATTTAAGGTATTTAATTTATTGTTTTCTATCTTTTTGCGTGAAAATCGTCTTTTAATATAACTAGATGCAGTAAGAAAAAAGCGAATCAAGTTACTATGCCATTTTTGATTAACTTGAAAACCGATAAACAAAGTAACCGCAGCCAAGAAAATTGCTACAGACAGAGAAATCTTTCCGAAAAATAATAATAAGGATGTGGGCAAAAAGATTAAGGGAATTAATAAATTTAATATTTGATTATATAGAGAAGCCAACAATCCTTGAGGAACAGAACCAACTTTATTAAATCGCAAAGCCATACTTTGAGTCGTCAACATACTAACCTGGGCAGGTATAAAAATACCAATTAATGAACCTAAAGAAATATAAAATAAGTAAAATTTCTGCTCTCGTTTTTGATCAGATATCAGTTTTTGAGTAATTAACTTCCAACGATAAGCAAGCGACCAAAAATTTATAAAAGTAACAAAAGGAATTAGACTTGTATAGAACCAATTTAAGTTTTTAAGTTGAGTTAATATGTCTTGAACATTATTTTCTGTAAGACGAAGGGTCAATAATGCGAGCAAAATACCAATGCTTAAGGAAAAGATGGTGTATATTATCTTGTTATTTTTAATCATAGATGTTTAATCGACACTATTATAGTTTATCGTATCCCCATTTATTAACTAGATTCACCCCCACTAATTCTGATGTTTGAATAACTTCTTGTTTAAATCTGTTCATCAACTCTAGACGGATGTCATCATCTATCTTTCGGGAGTTGTCTCGTTTCCATACAAATTTTTCCAAAATATTCTTTCCGATTAATTCAAATAACCCTGGAGGTAATAATTTAATCGCTATTTTTCTTGTGATTGGATGATAAACGATTTGATTTAAAAGTTCAGACCGAGGCTTAGAACGGGCATTTAATGATTTATACTCAGCCATAGGGATATACTCTAAATTCAACAAATCAAGTATTTCTCTATATATAAGTTCATTGTTTTCCCGAAAATCTTCATAAATAATTAATTTGATATTAGATTTTGGAAATAAATCATAGAATCTCTTAAGCTGTTCATAATATTTTGCTCTTTCTGAATAGAAAATTACAAATGGACAACTAACTTTTTTCGGAATATACTTTCCTTCCTTTCTCAAAGGTTCTAATGCTAAAGCTTTAACAAAATCTTTCTCATTTTCTTCAAGTTGATTTACATATTGATTATGCAATGAATAGAGGAATTGCACTGGTTCTCTAAGCATTATAATAATTTTGGCATCGGGAGCAAATGTATAAATTTCACTGGCGGCAACTTTTGAATATAAGTAACCCGTGGAAGATTCACCAATAACTTTTTCTGACATAGCATTGGCAAAAAGCTTTAAATAAGAATTTTTATTCCTAAAATGAAAATATAAGGGAGAACCATGATAGCTATCACTCTTTTCATGAAAATCCTTGCAAAAAAATAGAGGTTCTTTATATTTAGCCATATATATGTCAGGATGTTTAGATAAAAAATAATGGAGTGCTGTCGTTCCTGATTTTGGCTGTCCAACAAGGAAAAGATTTGGTTTTTTCATGACTTTTAATAATACCTATGAACTCCAAAAAAGATTTTATTGTGAGTGGCTAGTTGTTGCTTTGTTTACATTATTATATTATTATCTTCAGTTATTTGTTCTACCTTTTTTGTCCTATAGCAACCAATTCATCTCCTAAGTTTGTGACTTTCAAGAAAGCATTTGCTATTTTCATTAACATAAGAAAGGCAGTGGAATCGTTAACCTTAGAACGATAATCTGTATCATTGTCATCTTCTGTTTTTTGAGAAGGTTTAATTTTTGAGAAATAATTGAGCCACTCTCGTAAATAAATTGAAAAAGACCAAATTTTACAAACTTCAAACCCGGCTAATTTTAAAGCCTGAGCCATTCCCTTTTGTGTAAAAAAGATAAGATGTTCAGGAGGATTAACTGTGAGGGCATTTTTGTTTAACAGTCTCACCGATACACCACTGCGGTTAACAGTCCCAATCAAAACTACACCTCCAGGCTTGAGTAAACGAAAAACTTCCTTCAAAGCAGATTCTATATCATTAAGGTGTTCAATTGTGTCCCAGAGGACAATTCCTGAGAACGATGCTGATGGTAGAGATGTCTTAAGCAACTCTGAGGTATAAATGACCCCTCCAGATAACTCTCCTGCTATTTTAGCTACCCTTTGATTCAATTCAATTCCTTTCAGTTCAGTCCATCCATGTTGTTTCGCAAAAACAAGAAACTGCCCCGTTCCACAGCCAATATCCAATAATGGGCCTCTTCCAGCTTGCTTTTCAATATACTCTAACCCCTCTTTCCAAACATCCCAAACGTGTTTGTGAGACTCAGCAACATCAGTCCAACAAACTTGAGAAAGTTTCTCTTGATCGCCACTGGTGTAAAATTGCTCTAGTTCAACCGATGAAGGACTGGGATAAACATATAAAGATTTACAGGATTGGCAATCAAAAATAGAGTAATTAAACTTTATAAAATCCAGTTTTGCTTTTTTGCTTTTGCAAAGTGGACAGATAGGTTTATTCAAGCCTTCTGTTGTTATATTTTGAGAAGTATTGGTCTGATTCATGTTAGGTGTTTGACAATCAATTATGAGAGATTAGTTAAAAGTTAGTTTGTCTAAATATTCAGCTTCTTTTTAATCCCAAAACACTTAAAAAGAAACTAGAAAAGATGATTTGGCAGCCCATCGCCAGAGAAGTTACTGTTGGAATAACAATTCTCATCATATCCCTAGGCTCAAAAGAACCAAATAAATTTTGTTCCCACATCCAAATAGCATAAATTGAACCACTTACCCCGATTAATAACAATACACTTCCTACAATCAATCCTACTTCAAGTGTGAAGAAATTAAATAATTTTTTTAAACGATTATCTTCGGGTAAGAGTCCTTCCGTAATCGCAAAAACTTTTGTAAAAATCGCAAAAGAAACAATTTGTAGCCCAATAATGAGAGCCGTTGCAGAATAGAGTAAACTATGAACTCTCGGACTATTTAACAACCAGATGGTACTAATTAAACCCACTAACATTAAGAATAAACCAGGATACAAAAACAGCCAACGAGGACTATATAATAAAAGAAACCGTAGATGTCGCCAACCATCTCGCCAAGTTCTTAAGTGGGGTGAACGACTACGGCCATCAGGTGATAAAGTTGTTGGTACTTCTGTTATTTTAAGATTGTATAAAGAAGCTTTAACCACCATTTCACTGGCAAATTCCATCCCTGTTGTCCGCAATTTTAATGATTCAATGGCTGTTTTTCTAAACCCTCTTAGTCCACAGTGAAAGTCATCACAAGGACAAGCAAAAAATAGCTTACCAACCCAAGTTAATACTGGGTTGCCTAGATATCTGTGTAAGGGAGGCATCGCTCCTGGTTTAATGCCTCCCTTAAAACGATTTCCCATGACTAAATCATAACCTGATCTTAATCGCTCAAGAAATAAACCTAGTTGGGTAAAATCATAACTGTCGTCAGCATCCCCCATAATAATAAACTGTCCTTCAGCCGCCGCTATTCCCCCCCGTAAAGCACTACCATAACCTTTTTCTTTCACATCAACTATCCGCGCTCCCATACTAGCAGCAATAGATTGAGAGCCGTCCGTACTTCCATTATCAGCAATTAGCACTTCCCCAGAGATATTATGCTGCTTGAGGTATCCTTGTGCTTTTTCGATACAAGTTGCCAGGGTTTCAGCTTCGTTGAGACAAGGCATCACAATAGAAAGCTCTAGCACAGAAGAACCAATTGAAAAAGATTGAGTATTATGATGTTGATTTTGTGTCATTGTTAATTTATAGAGCAAGCTTTAACCAGACTAATCTCAACTAAACATTACAATAGCGCATTATTTGCCAAAAAGGATTCACCAATGAAAACTTTTATTCAAGTAGCCTTGATTGCTTTGTTGTGGCTTACTGTTATCAACCCTGGCCAATTATATGGGGATACACCCCGTAGGCTAACAATGGCTCATGCTTTGTGGACAGGCACTGAAGAAATTTCTTCTACATATCAGCCAACAAGTAGACTGGACATTGATGCTGGTTTGAAAGGTGTTGATGGTCGGCGTTATTATGCCTATGATATGGGACAGGCTTTACTAATGCTGCCTGGCGATTGGCTAGGAACTATGTTGATGGAATGGTTCCCTTCTCTCCCCTCAAAATTAGCCTTGTCTCCCGTCCGAGTACGATCATTGGTGGTTAGCTTCCTGATTTTTGTGCCTGTGAATGTAGCGACTGTCATGGCTTGCTTTTGGCTGCTTCGGCTTTTTGAGTTTCAGGAACGAATTGCTGGATTAACTAGCCTAGCTTGGCTGATGGGAACAACTGTTTTACATTATGGTCAAATCCATCAGCAAAATAATCAAATACTTTTGCTGACGACAATTGGTTATGCAACGGCTTTAGCTTGTGTCAAACGTAAGGACTTGCGCTTTGCTATCTTGAGTGGTTTAGCCCTAGGTGGGGCCTGGTTAATTCGCTCTGATGCTGTTATTCATACCTTCACAGTGTTCCTGTTTCTCCTAGGCTGTTGTATTTATGACAATCGTGATAAGTTTAAAGTCCTACAAGTTATAGGAATGTGGATAGGTGGTTTTATCCCTTTTATCTTACTAGGACGAATATTTCAATATATACGCTTCGGAACTTGGTTACCTAGCATTCTTATGGGACAATCACAAAGGAATACAGATCCTTTTTTTGCTGGTTTACCTCAAAGACCATCTAATTATGCTTTTTCGGGAGATTTTTTGGGGGGCCTGCTGGGGGTTTTGTTTTCACCAGCTAAAAGTATCTTCATCTATGATCCATTACTATTACCCTGTTTGGGGTTAGCTTTTTTATACTGGAGAAGATTTTCTCCTTATGTACAATGGTATATAATTAACACAGGTTTTAATCTAGCTTTATATATTGCTCTATCAGGTCGTATTATTTTTTGGCACGGTGATTGGGCTTGGGGACCGAGATATCAGGTTACTTCTCTACAATTGTTACTGATTCCCTTGCTGGGATTTTTTATCATGGAGTTGCTTTCATCAAAAAGTCTCAAAGCTTGGTTGATGAGAATCATTATCTCCCTGGCTATTCTGGTACAGATTGCTTCTGTCACAATGTTTTATCGTTTAGAGGTCGATCAGTCTCTGATGATGAGTTCTACTCCTTATTGGACATTTCGTTTAGGAATGCGAGTTACAAATATCGTCTGCTTAATCAATCCCTCTTTTTCTGAACAATGTATTAGTCAAATTAGAGTGGAGAACCCTCAAGAACCAAAAGTCTTAAAATATTATCCTTTGATAGAACGCAATAATAAACTATTTTATTTGCCTTTTTGGTTTTTTCAACCTAATCGACCCACACTTTCATTAATGTTTTTCGGTTTTTGGTCATTAGTATTGGTACTTGCTACTTTCACAACGATCAAATTTTGTCTAGGTTAAAGTTCAAAAACTAGAATTATTCATACAGTCTCATGCTTAAATCTAACCAAGGCGATCGCGTAATTGTCGCACTACTAGAAATATAATCAACCCCTGTTTCTGCTACTTCTCTGATGGTTTCTAACGTAATATTACCTGATGCTTCAATTTTAACCCGTTCATTCTCCTTTCTAATCATCGAAACAGCTTGCTTCATTAAATCGACTTTCATATTATCTAACATAATAATATCTGCCCCATATTTTAGAGCTTCTGCTACTTCTTGAAGATTACTTGTTTCGACTTCAATGGTTAAGGGATAAGGAATAGTTTTACGAATGCGTTTAATTGCCTCTTGAATACTTCCCGCCGCTTTGATATGATTATCTTTAATCATTGCCCCATCATCTAACCCCATACGATGATTAACTCCACCCCCTACCCAAACTGCATACTTTTCTAATATCCTTAATCCTGGGGTGGTTTTACGGGTATCCACTAACTGGGTGGGTAAATCGGCAATTTTATCCACATATTGCCGCGTCATGGTTGTAATGCCACTCAGTCGCATTCCTAAATTTAAGGCGACTCTTTCCCCAGTTAATAAGGCATCTAATGGCCCCTCAATCTTAGCAATAACCTGGCCAGGTTGGACAGTTTCACCTTCTTTTACCACAGGGATGAAAGTAACACCAGGATTTAATAATTGAAATACCCTAGCAGCGACAGGTAAACCTGCGATCGCACCCGATGCTTTAGCGATCCATTCTCCCGATCCCAAATCTGACAGCAATAATCCGTCCGTAGTGCGATCGCCGCGACCAATATCTTCTTGTAACCAATGAACAAGTAACGGATCTAAAATAATGGCAGAAGGTAACATCATTCTTTCATCTTCAATGATAACAGCTTTTTTTACTGGTTGCTCAACAATTTTTAAATAATTGTGATAAAAATATACATAATCAGAGAGGCTCGATGGCTGAGAATGCTTACCGTAAATCATAACGAATAGCTGAACCAATTGTCTAGTCTTGATCAGCCCCATTAAGCAAAGATTACAATTTGATCAATTAACTTTAATTTAATTTACAAATAATCAATTATACCATCTGTAGTTTGAGAGCAGTTAAGCTGTGCTTGTCCCAAAACTATACCAGATAACTATAGGTTTGCTTTTGCTTTTTTCTGAGTAATTCTCGGCTAAAATCCTTTGACAATAAGGCTTAGAGGGATTAATCTTGCCCAAAACTGGAGAGATATCCCCCTTAGTATTATTCATAAAATTCATTAAGGATTGCTAAATAAGGATAATTATTCTAGAGAAATAATAAAGTATACCTAAAAATTATAGAGACAGAGGTCTAGCAAAATGTTCATTATAAACAGATTATAAACACAATAATTAAATACTATGAAAACTGTGAGAAGTGTTGATCAACACCAAAAATGCAACGTTCAGTTAGAGGCTTTTAAACAAAAAGTTTCTCTATCTGATAAACTGACCAATCAAGTCAGAATTAAATCGATGTTGTGTGAGTGATAAGTCAAGGAATTATTATGATCAAGATGCTTGACTCATTAGAGGTTCCTAGGATTAATATTTAATTCAACCGAATCGATAACATGATGGTTTCTTGATTGATTTGTCGCCATCCACCATGAACTACCATGTCTTATACAATTTCTGATAGTTGTTCAATCTGTGAAAGCTGTCAAATCAAATGTCCTACGGGTGCCATCAAAATAGATGATGGTGAATATTGGATCGATCAAAAACTGTGTAATAATTGCGAAGGTTATTATGAAGAACCTCAGTGTATTGTCCAATGTCCCATCAGTAGTCCTAGCCCAACACAAGCTAAAAAAGGACGCTATAAAACTGTAGCCAGAGTTTCCACATCTCCCGAATTATTTATTAATGGAAAAAACACCCCATTTGCCTCATCAATGGTGATCTGGGAAGGGTGTAGTGTATTAACTCGTGCCACCGCTTTACCTTGGGAAAAAGACCCCGAAGGATACCTATATTATGAGCGATCTGTCAAACAAGGGAGAGGTAAAATCATCTTTCGCTTAAATGATACCTTAGATTTTTCATGCGAATCCATTGAATATTTATCCGACCCATCTAAACTAGAATTAATTGATATTAGAGCCGCTTGTTTGCATCTTTTATTTGCCGCATACACCACCACATTAGAGAAACCTTGGGAAGAAGAATTTATCATTAGCGATCAACAAATCGAGCAATATTTAGGCTTAGATAAACGTAAAGATTTAAGTAAAGCTACCAAATTAACCTTAATTAAGACCTTAGTACAACAACCCTGTCAATTACTAGCATCCATAGACTGGCCACAACAGGGAAAAGTCAAAGGGTTTACCGTCCCAGAAAATCCCCTTTGGCACTTATTAAAAATTCAACATCATTTTCAAATCGATGATTCCGGTTGTCAACATCTTACGGGTTTAACCTTTACCTTAAAAGCCGGAATTTGGGCTAAATACTTCTTAAATAAACAAGCCTATAGTCAACGTATTGCCTTCTATCAATATGGTTCTTTGCCTCACTTTTTATTAAATACCGTCATGAGTATTTGGCAACAACATCAAGGGGCCGTAAGAATCATGTTGTGGTTGCTCTTTAAAAGTAAAATGGGCAGAAAACAATGTATTACCGTTCCCACCTTAATGCGAGTTGCCTACGGCCAAGAAAAGATGGCTCAAGCAGACATTCAACGAGAGCAACGTAAACGGCTATTACGCACCTTTGAAAGTGATTTAGAAGTATTAAATCATTATGGAATAAAAGCCGTTTTTGACCCCGTTTCCTATCCCTCAACCATTCAACCTCTCTGGGTAAAATTAGCGGAACTTCCTGATGATGCCGAAGAAGCTTTAGACTTTTGGATTAATGATGGCTCTCAAGAACATCGTTTAACTGATGCGGGGCCTAGGGGTAAATGGAATTGGTTAATGAAAGCCAGAATTTTAAACTTTGAACTCCCTGCGGAATGGGAAGAACAACTTGCCAAATTTGAGCAGAAAAAACAACGCAAAAGTAATCGCAAAACTCGTGTTAAAAAATCACCCGAATTCTCCGCCGAGCAAATTCTCGCCGCGAGACAAAGCAAAGGATTAAGTCAAAGAGCTTTAGCGGAAAAAATAGGTAAAAGCCAAAGTTGGATTCGAGACTTAGAGAATGGGAGATTTTCCGCTAAACCAGAAGATCGAGCCATTTTACAAAGCGTCTTAGAAATCTCTTGAAGCGGGCGGAAGTTCCTAGCCGAATAACCTCTAGAATAATTGAAGACAATACAAACAGGACTTACCTGCTTCAACTTTTCAACCCGTAAAGAAATAAAATATAGCGTTTTAAGTTTAAATCTTTTTGAGAATCTTTTCTCGGTTTCGGACACAGAATGTCACAATGAATAATGGTAGTTAGTCATTCCCTACAGGTAACAGTGAAGCTTCGTCCTTTTTTCCTTACTCTCACTCTTAGTGTTATTCTGCTTCTGTCCCTTGCGGGTGGGAGTCTCTCTTGGATCTTGGGGCAAAGTCCCCTAAACTTATTACAGGGAGGGGTTACAAAAGAACCCACGGCAGCGATTTTTGTGCCGAAACAAGCCCCTGTTATGGTATCTTTGTTAGTGAATCCCGATCGCTTAGATGCCCTCGCTCGTTTGATCGCTTCTCCTCAAAATCGACGGCGATCGCATAAAGAATTATTAACCCTAGAAAAAACTCTCTTAGCAAAAACAGGATTAGATTATCAAACCCAAATTCAACCCTGGTTAGGGGAAGAAATTACCCTCGCGGTGACTTCTTTGGACTTCGATCATGATCCTGATAATGGGGTTAAACCAGGATATTTATTAGCAGTTTCTACTAAGGATCAACAATTAGCTAAAGAATTCCTCCAAACTTCCTATTCTAAGGAAGCGATCGCAGGAAGTTCTGATTTAATTTTTGAATCTTATAAAGGGGTTAATTTAATCGCACAACGGAATCCAAACCTGACCAAAAATACGCCATTATCTGCGAGTGCGGTGGTAGGAAATATGGTACTTTTTGCCAATGATACTGCTGTCTTAAGAGAAGCAATTAATAATGTTCAGGTTCCTGATTTAAACCTAAGAAATGCGACGGGTTATCAAGATGCGTTAAAGACCATTACTGATCCCAAAATTGGGGTAGTATATACCAATTTTCCGGCCCTTTCTGCTTGGTTAGCTAATTTACCTATTCCTGAATTACCAGAAATCACCCAAACCCTAACTATTGCTTTTTCCATCAAATCTGATGGGTTAGTGGCCCAAACTGCCTTAATTGGAGTCTCAGGAGAAAGTGATCGTCTCCCTGCTTTATCGGCCCCGGTGGGTGCATTAGCTTATCTTCCTGCTACGACTTTATTAACAGCAACGGGAACGGACTTAAATCAATTATGGCAGCAAATTGAAACAGGATTAGATGTTGATAGTCCCTTACAACAGGTCTTAAATCGTTCAATAAGCTATCTCCAAGAACCTTTAGGATTGAATTTAACTAAAGATGTGTTTCCTTGGGTGCAAGGGGAATTTAGTTTAGGCTTAGTGCCTGATCATGATGGGGGTGAACCAGATTGGATTTTTGTGGCTCAAAAAGTTCCTGATGTTGATATAAATGGGGTGTTAAAACAATTTGATGAATTGGCAAAAAGTAAGGGTTATAGTGCGGGTAATTTATCTTTGTCAGGGCAGACAGTTACGGTTTGGACAAAGCTAAGAACGGCAGTTAAAACTGATAAAAATAGTTTAGCCCGTTTGGAAGCACAAGTTAGCGGTGTTTATGGAGAAATTGATGATTATGTCATCTTTTCTACCTCAGTAGAAGCCATGTCTCAGGCAATTTCTTCTGATTCTCTAAAGTTAGTTAATACGGAAGAATTTCAGAACATTATTGCAGGATTATCCCCAGAAAATGACGGTTATTTCTATCTAAATTGGCAGGAAAGTGAGCCAATTTTAACCAAGAAGTTACCCATTGCACGGGTTGTAGAATTTGGGGTTAAACCTTTATTAAAAAATCTCCGATCTTTTACCTTAAGTAGTGAAGGAAGTGAACAAGGAATTCGTCGTGCAACCATTTTCTTTAATGTGGGGGTTTAACGGATAATAGTAGGTTGGGTTGAGGAACGAAATCCAACCTGCTTACTACAAATAAGCGTCTAAATATTAAGGTGAATAAAACAATAATGGAACCTGGTTTGCGTCAAGGAAAACTCATCAAATGGAAAGATGAAAGAGGATTTGGCTTCATTCAACCAACCGATGAAAGTCTAGAGGTTTTTCTGCACATTTCTGAACTTAAAGACTCAACTCGCCGCCCACAAGTAGGGGATATAATTTGTTATTATACTGTAACTGAAAATGGAAAAACTCGTGCTTGTAATGCTTTCATTTTAGGAGCAAGGATCAAGAAAAATTCTTCATCTACATCTAATAATATTAGTAAATACCCGTTTCCAATTTTAGAACTATTACTGTTATCAAGTCTGCCTTTGATCGGATCAATTCATTTTACTTGGATAACGGCAAATCCTATCCCACTGATTCTTTATCCTCTTATGAGTTTCCTAACTTTTGCTTTATATGCTAATGATAAGTCTCGTGCAAAACGCGGAGACTGGAGAATCTCAGAGCAAATGTTACACCTATGTGAACTTGCTGGTGGATGGTTAGGGGGATTTGTTGCTCAAAGAAAACTGCGACACAAAAACATCAAACGTTCTTATCAAGTTGTATTTTGGATAATCGTTACATTACATATTGCATTTTGGGTAGATTGGTTGTTTTTAAGTGGGACAATAATGAAAATATTTCTCCGTAGTAATTTTAAAAATTGATACTCTCTCGATTATTACTTCTTGTTAAATTCTCTTGATTAATCAATAGAGCAATTTTTTGAGTCATCAATTAGCAATGATAATTATTCTTCGATATTTTAACGTCAATTGATTGTTAAGAATATATGCAAAATAAATTAATAATTAATATAATTTGTTATGATTATAACATCACAAAAATAACTATCTTAATTGATTATGGTATCAACTCAAAATAAATCATTATCTTTAACAGAAATTGCTCAAAAAACCCGTGAAGCTGCTCGTCAATTGGGCATACTTTCAACAGGCGATCGCAACCAAGCTATTGAAGCGATCGCCCAAGCTTTAGAAAGCAATACTAAAGACATTATTCAAGCCAATGAAACTGACTGTCAAGCGGCAGAAACAGCCGGAATTCCTAAACCTTTATATAACCGTTTAAAGCTTGGAGAAACTAAACTTAAAGCCACTATTAAAGGGATCAGAGATGTTATTAAATTAACTGATCCAGTGGGTAGTATCTCCATGCACAGAGAATTAGATGAGGGCTTAATTTTAAAACGTATAAGCTGCCCTTTAGGAGTCTTAGGTATTATTTTTGAAGCCCGTCCCGAAGCCTTAATTCAAATCACCAGTTTAGCCATAAAATCAGGCAATGGGGTTATATTAAAAGGCGGTAAAGAGGCCATTAATTCTTGTCAAATTTTAGTTAAAGTGATTCGAGAAGCTTTAAGTAATACTAAAGTTAATCCTGATGCGGTACAATTATTAACAACCCGTGAAGAAATTCATAGCCTTTTAAAATTAGATGATTATGTAGATCTAATTATCCCCAGAGGATCAAATGAATTTGTTAGATTTATTCAAGAAAATACTAACATTCCAGTGTTAGGCCATGCGGATGGAATTTGTCATTTATACATCGATAAAAAAGCTGACTTAGAAAAGGCAATTTCCATTACAGTTGATTCTAAAACTCAATATCCTGCTGCTTGTAATGCCATCGAAACTTTGTTAGTTCATCAAAATATTGCCCCTCAATTTTTACCGGAAATAGCCAAAGCTTTAGCAACTTATCAAGTGGAATTAAGAGGAGATAAACTCACCCTAAAATATCTTGATATTACACCCGCAACAGAAGAAGATTGGAAAACAGAATACAGTGATTTAATCTTATCTATTAAGATTGTAGACTCTTTAGAAACAGCTATTAATCACATCAATATTTATGGTTCAAAACATACCGATGCTATTGTGACTGAAGATGAGAAAAATGCTCAAATATTCATGAACAAAATTGATGCTGCGGGAGTCTATCATAACTGTTCAACCCGTTTTGCTGATGGGTTTCGTTATGGGTTTGGGGCCGAAGTGGGAATTAGTACCCAAAAAATGCCCCCAAGAGGCCCTGTAGGGTTAGAAGGTTTAGTGACTTATAAGTATCAAATTACAGGAAATGGTCACATTGCGGCCACTTATTCCGGTGAAAATGCCAAACCTTTTACTCATAAAGATTTATCATTATAATAAGGGTAAAATTTTGTTTTAGGACATAGTATCATGGATTTTTTGATTGCTTGGCTCATAACTGCTATCAGTTTATTAATTATTGCACAGTTACCCATTGGGGTTGAAGTGGATGATTTTTGGAAAGCCTTAGTTGCTGCCATTGTTTTTGGGATTTTAAACGCTTTAGTTAAACCAGTGTTAATCTTCTTGACAATTCCCTTAACCATCATAACATTAGGGTTATTTCTCTTTATCATTAATGCCATTGTTTTTGGTTTAGCTGCTGCTTTAGTGCAAGGTTTTCGTTTAAGATATGGTTTTTTGAGTGCTATTTTTGGCTCAATTTTTCTGAGTATTGTTAATAGTTTATTAATGGGGGTTGTGGGAGGGGTAAAATAATCAGTTGTAGAGATATTTTTGTAACACAATTAAGATGCTTGTGACAAACTAGAAGTCTGTGTTACATTAAGCGGTAGAGGCAATTCATGAATTGCCTCTACATAAGTCAAAATTTAATTATAATAAGTGCCTAAATATGGACGAATATAATCAAATAAATTTAACAATTGATTGGGATAAATTAGTTAAAGAATATGAAAAGCGATCGCGTAATTATCGAGTTTCTGAAAAAAGCAGTTTCTACCAAACATTTCCCACCGGAACACCTAAAATTCCCAACTCAATAAAATTAAGAGACTATCAACAACAAGCAGTTATTAATTGGTTTAAAAATAAGGGAAGGGGAACTCTAAAAATGGCAACAGGAAGTGGTAAAACTATTACTGCTTTAGCCATTACTACAGAATTATATGAAAAAATTGGACTACAAGTTTTATTAGTGGTTTGTCCCTATCGTCATTTAGTTATTCAATGGGAAAGAGAATGTCAAAAATTTAATCTTAATCCAATTTTAGCCTTTGAAAGTGTTCATAATTGGCAAAGTCAACTTTCGGTAGAATTATACAATATTCAAGCTAAAAATAAATTATTTTTAACAATTATTACTACAAATTCAACCTTAATTAATCAAGGATTTCAATCTCAAATTAAATTTTTTTCAGAGAAAACCTTAATTGTTGGTGATGAAGCTCATCATTTAGGTTCCCCGCGTTTTGAAGCAAGTTTACCCCGAAATATTGGTTTAAGATTAGCCTTATCTGCTACCCCAGAAAGATACTTTGATGAAGAAGGAACCGATGCTTTATTAAATTACTTTGGGGAGGTTATTAAGCCCGAATTTACTCTTTCAGATGCTATTAAAAAGAAAGCCCTAGTCTCTTATTTATATTATCCAATTTTTGTCAACTTAACAGAATCAGAAGCCTTTAACTATGCCAAATTAACACAACGAATTGGTTGGGCATTGGGTAAAAATGATAGTATGAGAAACAATGAAAATTTAACCGCATTATTAATGCAAAGATCGCGCTTAATAGGGACAGCAGAAAATAAATTAAACGCTTTACGAGACTTGATGCAAACTCGCCGAGAAACCAAACATACACTATTTTATTGTGGAGATGGTTATTTAGACAATGGCAACCTGAATTATCAAAGACAAATTGAAGCTGTCACCCGCATTTTAGGAGTAGAATTAGGTTATCGTGTTAATACTTATACCGCAGAAACCCCATTAGAAGAACGAGAAAAAATTCGCCAACAATTTGAGAGAGGAGACTTACAAGGCTTAGTTTCAATTCGCTGTTTAGATGAAGGAGTAGACATTCCAGAAATACAACAAGCCGTGATTTTAGCTAGTACGGGAAACCCCCATCAATTTATACAGCGAAGGGGCCGAGTTTTACGACCCCATCCTAATAAAAAACAAGCCATTATTTATGATATGATAGTTATGCCACCCGATTTAGATCGGCAAACCTGGGAAGTGGAGCGAAACCTATTACGAAAAGAACTAAAACGGTTTATGGAATTTGCTAAAACTGCCCAAAATGCCGAAGAAGCAAGCCAAAAATTAATGGTGATTCAAGAACAATATCAACTCTAAATATAGTAAACTATAATTAAGTAAACCCGTTAGAATAATTCCAATGGCAGGACATAGTAAGTGGGCTAATATTAAACGCCAAAAAGAAAGAGTAGACGCGAAAAAAGGTAAAACTTTCGCTCAGTTATCCCGTGCTATAATTGTTGCTGCTAGACATGGAGTTCCTGACCCCACAGGTAACTTTCAACTACGCACTGCCATTGAAAAAGCTAAAGCTGCTGGTATTCCTAATGATAATATTGAACGGGCGATCGCTAAAGGGGCAGGAACCTACGAAAATGATGATACTATCTATGAAGAAATACGCTATGAAGGCTATGGCCCTGGGGGTGTTGCCATTCTCATAGAAGCCTTTACTGATAATAGAAATCGCACTGCAGCAGACTTACGTTCAGCTTTTAATAAAAATAGCGGAAACTTAGGGGAAACGGGCTGCGTAAGTTGGATGTTTGATCAAAAAGGGGTGGTAAGATTAGAAGGGAAAATTAATGAAGATGCCCTATTAGAAGCTTCTCTTGAAGGGGAAGCAGACAGTTATGAATTATTTACAGATGAGGAATATCTAGGGGCTGAAGTGTTTACCTCTGTCTCAAATTTAGATACCTTAACCCAGATCTTAAAAGACAAAAATTTTAATGTGACAGAAGCAGAATTAAGGTGGACTCCTAATAATAATATAGAAATAAATGATCCAGATCTAGCAAAATTTTTACTCCGGTTAATGGATGCTTTAGAATCTTTAGATGATGTACAGAATGTGACTGCTAATTTTGAGATGGCGGAAGAATTAATGATGTTGACTGTCGGTTAATACTATTCTCTGTTCCTCAAAAAAAATGGAGTAAACCAGATCTGTCTAGTTACCCCATTTTTCAACATTAAGCATTCGTAAAAAACGGCTTAAGATTCGGTTTCTTTGCGAGTTTGAATGAATAAAATCAGCAGAAACACGGTAGGAACTAGCACAAAAAGAATACTAGCAATAAAACCAAGATTGTTAACTTGCATGGATCTCCTTCCTCTCCGTCATCAAACGAAAACAACAACTCTTAGAATATCATTACCAAGGCCAATTATAGTTAGGGTTTAGTTTTCACTGTCACCGGGCCATTAACCATAGTTTGACAGGCTAAACGGTAACTATCAGGTTTTCTCTTGAGGACACGCTGTTCAAAATCAGTACGAGGCGATAGATTTTCCATCCCTGACACGATTTCGACAACACAAGTACCACATTGTCCATAACCCCCGCAGTTGGTCAATTTTCCTTTAAAGGTATAGATATCAACTTTATTTTGCAAAGCTTTTTCCCGTAGGTTGGAACCCTGTGCAAATACTACCTCTTTATTCTCTTTGACAAAATTAATCGTCATCTGCCCTCCTTTCACTGTCAGTGCTAAACTTGCTTCCTTAATATTAAGAAATTATAAGATATTTTGCGAAATGATCCAGATCTTAAGAAAAAAGACAAAAAAAACCTACCTAAAAACTAGCGTAGGTAGGCGGCAAAATTTTGTCTCGAAGCCTTTAAAACCTATTAGAAGGCACGAGTATTAGGCTTATGAACGATAAAGCTGGTGGTTTGACATTGTTTGATGTTGTCAAAACCAATCACACGAATATAAGCATTAGGATACTCAGAACGGCATTCCCGCACTTCAGCTAACACTTCTTGAGGAGAAGAAGCACTAAATAAAGGTAACTTCCACATTGTCCAGAAGTAGGTAGTGGGTTCGGGGGCTTCTTCAAATTCAACCCCAGGAATCATACCTTGATCTAACAAATATTGAATCTGCTTAACGATTTGTTGATCAGTTAAAGGGGGCAAATAGGACAGAGTTTCGTAACGACGCTCTTTAGGTAATGTTTTCATTGTTGGTTTATTCCTATCTCGGTTAATCACAGTTAAAGACAGTTTGAGTCATCACTCTCCGACTCAGGATGAGAGGATGAGGAGACAGAGAAAGAACTGGTAAGCCTCTCCAATAGCTGACGACGGTGTTCTACATTGGCCTGACTAATGCGATGACGTACCATCTGGGGAATAAATTCCAGCACCTCCGATGCGAGATATTCCCGCACCTTCAGAATTCGCAAGACTAACTCCTTATCTTCCGTCATTAACCCTTCAATAAACGGTTCTCCCTGTTGAATATTATGGGAGGACACATATTGTCTCAACCAAATGGCTTGTTTCGGGTTAGTTTCCGATAATTGGTCGATGATAACGCGAACCGCTTGATAAGTCAGGTAACTTTGCAAAACCTCTGCTGTGTCATTAGCAATTTTTTTGGGATACATGAGTACCTACCTGTCCTTCCTGGGACACTGTTGTTAGTTAATAGTGTTTGATATTCCCTAAAAACTAACAACTAACCCTAAATTAGAGTGTATCCATTGCCTCAAACTCAAATTTAATTTCTTTCCACAGTTCGCAAGCTGCGGCTAATTCAGGACTCCAGCGACAAGCCTCACGAATAACATCATTACCTTCACGAGCGAGGGAACGACCTTCGTTACGAGCTTGAATACAAGCTTCCAGAGCCACACGGTTAGCGGTTGCACCAGGAGCATTACCCCAGGGGTGTCCAAGGGTTCCACCACCAAACTGTAAGCAGGAGTCATCACCAAAGATTTCCACTAAGGCGGGCATATGCCAAACGTGGATACCACCTGAAGCAACAGGCATGGTTCCAGGCATAGAAGCATAGTCTTGGGTAAAGAAGATACCACGAGCGCGGTCTTCTTCAACGTAGTCTTCACGCATGAGGTCAACAAACCCCATAGTGATGCCTTTTTCCCCTTCTAATTTACCGACAACGGTTCCAGAGTGGAGGTGATCACCACCAGATAAACGTAAACACTTGGCTAAAACGCGGAAGTGAATACCATGATTTTTCTGACGGTCAATTACTGCGTGCATAGCACGGTGAATGTGCAGTAATAAGCCATTATCACGACAATACTTCGATAAACTGGTGTTGGCTGTGAAACCACCCGTTAAGAAGTCGTGCATGATGATGGGAGTGCCAATTTCTTTGGCGAACTCGGCCCGCTTCATCATTTCTTCGCAGGTTCCGGCGGTTACGTTGAGGTAGTGACCTTTAACTTCGTTAGTTTCTGCTTGAGCTTTTTCGATAGCATCTTGTACAAACAAGAAGCGATCGCGCCAACGCATGAAGGGCTGAGAGTTAATATTTTCGTCGTCTTTGGTGAAGTCTAAGCCACCCCGTAAGCACTCATAAACAGCGCGTCCGTAGTTTTTAGCAGACAGACCGAGTTTGGGCTTAATGGTACAACCTAATAAGGGACGACCATATTTGTTTAATTTATCCCGTTCAACGGTGATACCGTGGGGAGGGCCAGGGAAGGTTTTGATTAAAGCAACAGGAAAACGAATATCTTCTAAACGTAATGCCCGTAATGCTTTGAACCCGAAAACGTTACCTACTAAAGAGGTGAGAACGTTGGTGACAGATCCTTCTTCAAACAAATCTAAAGGATAAGCAATGAAGCAGAAATACTGGTTATCTTCATTAGCAACGGGTTCGATATCATAACAACGACCTTTATAACGATCTAAGTCGGTTAAGTTATCTGTCCAAACTGTTGTCCAGGTTCCGGTGGAAGATTCTGCTGCTACTGCTGCACCTGCTTCTTCAGGAGGAACACCTGGTTGGGGGGTCATGCGGAAGCACGCCAGAAGGTCGGTATCTTTGGGGGTGTAGTCGGGGGTGTAATAGGTCAGGCGATAATCTTGTACGCCAGCCTTGAACCCTGATTTAGCTGTAGCTTGTGCCATTTAGTCATTCCTCCATGAATGGGCATCGTTAATTTCTCGTTTATCAGCGCGCGAGTCAGCCTCAACTCACTCGCAATAGAGAAAAATATTAGAAAGTTATTCGGTTACGAGAAGTCTGCTCTACTAACCGTTAATTCACTTATCTGCTTTTCGAGTCCTAATCATATCATGAGAGGTTGATCGTTTTAACATTCTCTTTACCGCTAATTTTGTGTTTTTATATTACAATTCGTAGACAGTCTGATTAATTTAACTAATCAGTCCCTAATACCGGATTTATCGTAGTTCATTCGGTTTTCTCCCTTATCAGACATTGGATCATTTATCCTAAAAAATTTATAAATATTTACATAAGTTGAATGAGTGCTATGAGTATGATTGCTTAGTATCCTGGGGAAATTATTCGTCTGTCCTGTAAACAGATAATTTGACTATAAATTGTAAAGCCAAATTTAGCTAGAATTTTTGTGACAAAGCTTGACTCCCCCCTGTGTTAAATTCCGTAGTATAAACATTAAATTTGTCTCAAAAATAAAAACAATGATGCGAAAAAGTGCTAGTTTTTCTCTGTTAGCTGTAGCGACTTCTTTCACCGCCTTACTCGCTCCCGCCCAAGCTTTTACCCCTTTTAATTTAACCCAAACCTTCAATAATCCTACTACTGAAGCTGGCGACTGGTTTGGTGGTTTTGTGTCCACCAATCATACAAAGGCATTGATTGGGGCTGTTCTAGATGACACCGGGGCAACAGATGCGGGATCTGCCTATTTGTTTGATACGGAAACAGGCAACCTCCTTCACACCTTCAACAACCCCGACCCTCAAATTGGCGACCTTTTTGGCCGGTCTGTGTCCATTAGTAGCATATACGCATTGATTGGGGCTAATTTTGATGATGCAGGGGCAGAGAATGCCGGGTCTGTCTATCTGTTTAATACGGTAAACGGTGATCTTCTCCAAACCTTCAACAACCCCACCCCTGAAACTGGTGACGAGTTTGGCCATTTCGTGTCCATTGATGGGACAAATGCCTTGATTGGGGCTATTCGTGATAACACGGGTGCAACGGATGCCGGGTCTGCCTATTTGTTTGATACGGAAACAGGCGACCTACTCCAAACTTTTAACAACCCCACCCCTGAAGCTGGCGACTGGTTTGGCTATTCTGTCTCTGTTGATGGCACATACGCATTAATTGGGGCTAGTCAAGATAACACAGGGGCAACAAATGCGGGGTCTGCCTATTTATTTAATACGGAAACAGGCGACCTCCTCCAAACCTTCAACAACCCTGACCCTCAATCTGATGACTGGTTTGGCTGGTCAGTGTCCATCAGCGGCACAAATGCCCTAATTGGGGCTTGGGGCGATAACACAGGGGCGACAGATGCGGGCGTTGCCTATTTGTTTAACACAGAAACAGGCGATCTCCTTAAGACTTTTAACAACCCTGACCCTAAAACTGGTGACCAGTTTGGTCGTTCCGTGTCCATTAATGGCACAAATGTTTTGATTGGGGCTAATGGTGATATTAATACAGGGGCAACGGATGGGGGGTTTGCCTATTTGTTTAACACAGAAACAGGCGATCTCATTAAGACTTTTAACAACCCTGACCCTCAACCTGGCGACCAGTTTGGCAACTCCGTGTCTATTAGTGGCGCAAATGCCTTGATTGGAGCTTATCGGGATAACACTGGGGCAGAGAGTTCTGGGTCTGCTTATTTATATCAGCAACAACCAGAAGTAACTGAACAAGTACCCGAACCTGTTAGTGTGTCAGCTTTATTAGGATTAGGTTTAGGGGCTTTGGTTGCTAAAGGTAAGAAACAAGCTTAACGGTCACTTTGGTGGGCAATGAATAAAGATTTCTCAATTAATCTTTTAGTTATCTTCTTTTGCCCACCCTACAATTGTGGAAATTTTTGAATTAGAAGATAAACGAAGACGAAAAAAGATGATTACTTATACTCTAGATTTAGAACCCCTTGGCAAAATGACGGATGAGCAATTTTATCAACTGTGTCGTAAAAATCCTGAGATAAATTTTGAACGGAATGCTAAGGGAGAATTAATTATTATGCCACCGACAGGAGGAGAAACAGGAAACTGTAATGCTGAATTAACCACTGAGTTTGCTTTATGGAATCGTCAAACAAAATTAGGTAAAGTATTTGATTCTAATACTTGTTTTAAATTTCCTAATGGTGCAAATCGTTCTCCTGATGTATCTTGGATAAGGTTAGAAAGATGGAATCAATTAACCCTCGAACAACGAGAAAAATTCCCGCCTATTGCTCCTGATTTTGTTTTAGAATTGATGTCTCCTAGTGATAGTTTAAAAAATACACAGGATAAAATGGCAGAATATCAAGCTAATGGTGTTAGGTTGGGTTGGTTAATTGTGAGCAAATTACGTCAAGTTGAGATTTATCGTCAGGGACAAGCTAAAGAAGTGTTAAATGAGCCAAAGTTTTTATCTGGTGAGGATATTTTACCTGAATTTGTTTTAGATTTGGGAATAGTTTGGTAAGAAGTCATCAGACAGATAGTAGGGTGGGCAAATCCCGATAATTTAACAATTGCATCATGAATCATAACCATTTGACCACCCGACAAGTTTTTTTGAAGTAAACTAGAATAAAGGATAGAGATTGTTAAGTTATAGGGGGTAAAATGGCTTTAAATGCAACTAACCTGATGACTTTTGCTGAATTTTTGGACTGGAATCCAGAAAACGGGCGTTATGAATTAATTGAGGGGGTAGCTGTTGAAATGCAACCAACGGGAAAACATGAACAAGTGATTGCTTTTTTGTCGGGGGAGATATTTTTGCAAATTCGTGGTTTAAAACTCCCTTATTTTATATCTAGTTCTACTTTAGTTAAATTACCTAATCAAGATAATGCTTATCGTCCCGATATTTTAGTTTTAGATCGCAATTTTTTAAGTACCGAACCTCTTTGGGAAAAATCATCAACTATTACAAAAGGTTCATCGGTTCGTTTAGTGGTTGAAGTAGTTAGTACCAATTGGCGAGATGACTATGTTTATAAAATGACTGATTATGAAACTTTAGGTATTACTGAATATTGGATTATAGATTATTTAGGATTAGGTGGTAAGCGATATATAGGCTTTCCTAAAGAACCAACAATTACGATTTGTCAATTAATTGATGGCGAATATCAATTACAATTATTTAAAGGTAGCGATAGCTTAATTTCTCCTCTTTTTCCTGAACTAAATTTAACCCCAAAACAGATCTTTCAACAATAATCTTAACTTATGACTTCTGTAAGGCCTTAACAATATTAAGCCCCTACTTCTGACTTCATCAAGTTTCTTCTTGCCCACTTTCTGAAAAATTAACTCGTTTATATAATTCTTCTAAACTAATTTCAAACTGAACTGACGATAATTTTAAAATAGATTCTTTTGTCTCATATTCTGTTAAAAGCCATTTATCATCAATTGTCATCTGATTTGTCCTCAACTCCCCAAATTGTGCTAACTTTAGTTTAACAATTTTGGTTCTACCGAACTTGTCATCAGTACGACTTTTGATCACTATTTAAGTCAGGAAAGTAATATTATGGGCGTTTGGGGTTACGAAGCGTTTGAAAATGATTATGCCCTTGACTGGGTTTCTGAACTGGAAAATAATGAAGATGTTGTCTTTATTATTAAGCAATTTGAACGAATTCTTAATTGTAATCAAGATGATTATCTTGATATTTTTGAAGCAAGTATCACCATTGCTGCTGCTGAAGTTGTCGCCGCATTATTAGGAAACCCTTCTCCAGATCTTCCTCAAGAAGTAATAATTTGGTTAACCAAAAAACGACAAAAACAACTATCCCCGACAGTCGTAGAAAAAGCAAGCAATGCAGTACAAAGGGTGTTGAATAATTCTGAACTTCGGGAAGTTTGGCAAGAATCTGATGAATATGACACCTGGAGTAATAGTGTTAATAATCTTCTGGCAAGATTGGGATAATAATGAAAAATAAGGCGATCGCAACAAAGTCAAAAATTAATCGTTTTTAGTAGAATCATCTGATGAAGAATTGTTTTGAAAACGATTAAAACCTTGACGTTCAGGAAACAATGTGCATAAAAGTTGATTAATATAAATCTGACCCACCACAGGAGCATTTTTCGGTTCAGGAGAAGGTTTAGGTATTGTCGGAATTTCTGGCATTTCCGGCACCTCTGTCTCTGCTTCTAACCATAAATCTTCCATTTTTTCCATAAATGCGGGTTGTTTATCTTCAGTTATTTCTGGTTTAGGAATAGAACCATTCCTATCAGGAGAAGAACCATTATTTTCTGATTTTATTGCTTGGGAAGTTTCAGCTTTTTCCGACGTAAACCCGCGAGACATATCACCAATTAATGATCCCGCTTCAATAGTTGTTCCTGCTTCAATAGAAGTATTGATAATAGTTGTAGAAGACCCAATACAGGCATTTTTACCAATTTTACTCTGACCAACCACCAAAACCCCGGCCCCTAACATAGCACCAGATTCAATATAAATGTCTCCCTGATAAGCATTAATCAGGGTTCCCATACCAATACAAGCCCCTTCCCGTATCACAATACGACTATTAGGCGCAGCTTGCAAAATAGTCCCTGGTGCCACTACTGCACCCTCATGAATGGTAACGTCACCAATCACGCAAATATCTAACTGAGTCGGCGGATGAATAAGGGGTAAGGGCATTACTATTACTAAGTAGTCAGAAGGGGCAAGATTGTCTTACCCCCTGCACACAATTAAGGACGTTGGATAATCGCTTCTAAAACACGCCGTTTTGCTTGGCTATCAATACCAATCAAACGGACGTATTCCCCTTGATGTTCCGCTAAACAGCCTTCTAAAGCTGCAATTACCTCGGATTCACGGTTACTATCAATGGGAGAACAACTTTGCCAAGATTTGGTACGAAAACGCCGTTTATCTGCGTGTTCTGTGCCAATTTTATGTCCTTGAGAAAGTAATGAACGGACTTGAGTAACAATTTCAGCCGTTAAATTACTGGTAGCAACATGGCCATTGCCATTACTCGAATAGCTGCGGGTTCCAGGGGTAGCGGTTGCTGTTGCAGTGGTTGTACTAGCACCATTACTTGATGCTAAACCTGGCCGTTGAATAATCGTTTGTAATACTCGTCGTTTCGCTTGGCTATCAATACCAATTAAACGAACATATTCCCCTTGATGTTCCGCTAAACAGCCTTCTAAAGCTGCAATTACCTCAGATTCACGGTTACTATCAATGGGGGAACAACTTTGCCAAGATTTGGTACGGAAACGCCGTTTATCTGCGTGTTCTGTGCCAATTTTATACCCTTGAGAAAGTAAGGAACGAACTTGGGCGATCGCTTCAGCACTTAACCCACCACTGCCAGACTGAGACGCGCTATCTTTGCTCACTCTGGGAGAAGCAACGGTTCCATTGCTGTGAATTTTGCCCCCTTCTCCTGGACGATGAATCACGGTTTCGAGTACCCGTCGCTTAGCACTAGAATCAATGCCAATCAAACGGACATACTCATTATCATGTTCGGCCAAAACAGTTTGTAATTCCCGCATGACATCAGATTCTCGCTGACTTTCAATGGCAGGCCCAGTTAACCAAGAACTGGTACGGAAGCGGCGTTGACTGGCATATTCAGTTCCCACTTTATACCCTTGATGGAGTAAAGCACGAACTTGGGAGGTAATATCGCTATCCATGCTACCATTGCCGTTACTGCCAGTCTTGCCGTGGCCATTACTGGTATTTTTGGTGGTAGTCAGGCGACTGGGTTCACCAGGGGTATCCTCTGGGCGTTGCACAATCACTTCTAGGACACGCTTTTTCGCCTGACTATCAACCCCGATCAAGCGGACATATTCTCCCTGATGTTCTTGTAAACAGCCTTCTAATTCCCCTAAAACTTGGTCAACACGGCCATTAAAAGTGCCGCCTGTTAACCAAGATTTTGTACGGAAACGCCGTTGATTCGCGTGTTCTACCCCAATGGTATAGCCTTGGGACAGCAGAGAACGGACTTGGGCTACGATGTCTGAACTTAAACTCATACTTGTCACCGAATTTCTATAATCAATCTGATTAACGTCATTTATAGACTTTTCCAACTGCTCACGAATCGGCATAATGCAAGCTGAATTGTCAGCACATTGATAGCCAACTCGTAATGCGTCGTTGATTTCTACCACATGATTGGCAAAGGCGCGATCGCTCTCTGTTACATCAGGGAGACGATCCGCCTGTTGTTGGTTTGTGATAACTGCACCAGAGGGGACGTATTTTCCTGGGGGTATTTCTACATCTTGAATCAAGGCGTGCATCATGACAATGCAACCCTGGCCCACTCTGGCATTAAATACCGTTGAACGAAAGCCAATAAAACAGCCATCGCCAATATAGGCTGGCCCATGAATCAGGGCCATGTGTGTAATACAGGCCTGTTTCCCGATCCAAACCGAATATTCTTGGCCGTCATCTCCCACAACCCGTCCTTTTTCTAAGCCATGAATGACCACACCATCTTGAATATTGGTGCCTTCTCCGATGCAAAAAGGGGTTCCTTCATCGGCACGAATGGATGTTCCTGGGGCAATTAAAACATTAGCACCCACTTGAACGTCTCCAATCAGGTTAGAAAAAGAATGCACATAGGCACTGTCATCAATTCGGGGTTCGGCTAGGGTTTTTGACCAAGGTGTCGGGGGGGCCGCTGCTGTGCGGACTACCATGACAATTTAAGTCCTCCTAATTATCAGTTATCAGTTCTTGGTTGTCAGTTGTCAGTTATCAGTTATCAGTCGGCAATGATGACTAACTGAAGATTTTTGACTACCTTCCGGCTTAATAATCGTCTTTTTTGCTGTAAAGTTTACGATTTTCTACCGTGATAGTATCAATAATCCCCACTACCATCGCATCAATGGGGCGTTGTTCCATTCCACTTTCAATGCGAGCAGCACTCCCTCTTGATACTAATACCCACTCATCAATTCCTGCACCGACTAGATCCGCGGCCACTTCATATTTAGGAAGAGGTTGCCCTTGAGCATCAATGAATTGGAGCAACAAAAGCTTTGTCCCGGTTAAACTCGGAGTTTTGTGGGTACTGACAACGGTGCCTCGAACTTTAGCGATTTGCATTATGCTTGGTAATGTCTGTTTAGACCCTTCTAAAAGGAGGATTAACACTTTCGCGGAATTGTTCTACGGCTTCGGTGTAACGAATGGGTAAAACATATTCCAGGTTTTCATGGGGTCTGGCAATAATATGGGTGGACAAAACTTGTCCCCCATTAACCCGTCCGACATTTTCAATGCCAGCAGATACAGATGCTTGAACTTCGGAAACATCGCCCCGCACAATAACTGTAACGCGACCACTACCGATTTTTTCATATCCAACTAAGGTAACACGGGCTGCTTTGACCATCGCATCAGCCGCTTCAACCACGGCGGGAAAACCGAGGGTTTCTACCATTCCAACAGCAATTGACATGAGTTTTTCTCCTATGATGATACTTTTTAATTTGTTTGACGGTTTAAAGACAAAAAATGACTAATAGGCCCGGAATGCTTCTACAGCTTCGGTGTAGCGAATGGGTAGGACATATTCGAGATTTTCATGGGGACGAGCAATAATATGGGTAGACAGAACTTCTCCCCCATTAACTCGTTTGACAGCATCAACGCCAGCCGAGACTGAGGCTTGCACTTCTGACACATCACCCCGCACAATGACGGTGACGCGACCGCTGCCAATTTTTTCATACCCGACTAAGGTAACACGGGCTGCCTTAACCATGGCATCTGCTGCTTCAACAACGGCAGGAAAACCCAAGGTTTCAATCATTCCAACAGCAATTGACATAGTGTATTCTCTCGTTTGAGCCAAACTAAACAACTTTACGAACAGATCGTCTCCTAACAATTTTTTAGGAAACTTTTTAGCCTTGTTCAGACCAAATATCCCTATTTATAGGGTTCCCTAGCGCAATCCTTTGTTGCCAGTCGGCGGTCTGCTATCCTTGTCTTACAACAAGCTCTTAGGGCATAGACTTGATCTAAGTCTATGGGGTTGGGTTGTTAGTCTTGACTGACTGGCATAAACCTAGTCCCACCGGAAAAAACCGACGGGGGTAGCTAACTTATCAACCTATATCTATAAAGAATAGGGAACCTTGGCCCCTTTGACAATATAAATCACCATGATATTTTCTAATCTGATGGTTAATGAAAGTTAATAGTCCAGGAGAAGACTCTTGAAGTTCTTACCCTATCAATGACTGAGACTTTCCAAGAAGGGGTCAGACTGTTTTATAATTTTTTCATCATCACTGTTGAAAACGCGAAACTCACTGACGGGCCAGAACTCAAACAAGATTCGTTTTTGGGTTATTATTCCTCTTATGGGAAATAATTATCGAGGGTTTGGGGAGATTCTCTAGGTAATAATACTTGAGAGACGCAACAAAGTTGACGATCATCAGGGGCAATGACTGATAAACTATTGTCAGGCAAAGTGGCTGATTTTTTTCCAAGAAATCAGACCTGAATCTGAGGATTAAGATAAATTGATTCTCTGATTGACCAAAATCATTAAACATGATAAAGAGATGAGTTAACTTAAAATCCGATTAAAACTAATGTTGTCCATTCACAGTCCCTTAAGTTAATGAGTGATTTTCTCCTACAAAATAGTTGGTTTATTCCTTTTTACGGTTTAATTGGTTCTTTATTAACTTTACCCTGGTCATTGGGCATTATTCGCCGCACTGGGCCAAGACCAGCGGCCTATTTTAACCTATTAATGTCCATTTTTGCCTTTATTCATGGCTCAATTGCCTTTAATCTCATTTGGCAAGGACAGACAGAACAATTAGTCTTTCAATGGTTGACCGTCGCTGATTTAGAATTATCCTTAACAGTAGAGTTATCTCCCATCAGTTTAGGGGCCTTAGCAGTGGTCACAGCCATTAGTCTTTTAGCTCAAATCTATGCCTTGGGCTATATGGAAAAAGATTGGTCTTTAGGGCGATTTTATGGCTTAATGGGGGTGTTTGAAGCAGCTTTAGGTGGCATTGCCTTAAGTGACTCTCTGTTACTCAGCTATGGACTATTAGAAATTTTAACCCTATCGACTTATTTATTAGTGGGTTTTTGGTATGCTCAACCTTTAGTCGTAACGGCAGCGCGAGATGCGTTTTTAACTAAGCGGGTTGGGGATATTATTTTATTAATGGGGTTAGTCGCCCTTTCTAGTTATGGGGAAGGTTTAACCTTCTCTCAGTTGGAAACCTGGGCTAATAGCTCCCCTGTTGCTCCCCTAACGGCGACTTTATTGGGATTATCTTTAATTGCAGGGCCAACGGGTAAATGCGCCCAATTTCCCTTAAATTTATGGTTAGATGAGGCCATGGAAGGGCCAAACCCCGCAGGAATTATGCGAAATTCTATTGTGGTGTCAGCCGGGGCCTATGTGTTAATTAAACTTCAGCCTGTATTTACCCTCTCTCCTGTGTCTGCGGATGTTTTAATTATCTTGGGGACAGTGACGGCGATCGGTGCATCTTTGATCGCTATGGCCCAAATTGATATTAAACGGGCTTTATGTCATTCTACCAGTGTTTATTTAGGGTTAGTCTTTATTGCCGTTGGTTTGGGCCATGTTGATATTGCCTTTTTACTACTGTTTACCCATGCGATCGCCAAAGCCTTATTATTTATGAGTGCAGGGGCCATTATTCTCACCACCAGCGATCAAAATATCACTGAGATGGGAGGCTTATGGTCACGAATGCCCGCTACTACAACGGCTTTTGTGGTGGGTTCATCGGGTTTAGTGGCCCTTTTGCCCATGGGGATGTTTTGGACATGGCAACGCTGGTTTAATGGCTCTTGGGATGTTCCTACTTGGTTATTAGGCCTGTTGATGTTTGTTAATGCCTTATGTGCCTTTAATTTAACTCGTGTCTTCCGTTCTGTCTTTTTGGGAACCCCTCAAAAGAAAACCCGCCGCGCCCCCGAAATTCCCTGGCCAATGGCGTTACCAATGGTAACTTTAACAATTTTGACCTTAATTGCACCTTTAGCACCCATTCGTTGGTCATTCTGGTTATCACCAACAACTCCTTTATCTGAAAATACCTCCCTTGCAGTTCAATGGGCTGTACCATTATTGGTGGTTTCTGGCTTAATTGGCTGTTTAGTTGGCATTTTGCGGCCTGTCAGTCGTGTTTGGGAAAGACTGACTAACCGATATCTGCGATTTTTCCAAGATTTATTTGCCTATGACTTCTATTTAGACAGGGTTTATGAGGTGACTGTGGTGGCAGGGGTGGCAGGAATTTCCCGTTTAACTGCTTGGTTTGATCGCTATATTGTTGATGGGGCGGTTAATTTAGTCAGTCTGGTGACAATTTTTAGTGGCAATGCCCTTAAATATAATGTTTCTGGACAGTCACAGTTTTATGTTTTGACTATTTTGATTGGTGTTAGTGTATTGATGTGCTTTATGCTGAGTGGTCAATGGTCAATTATTACAAATTTTTGGTCATCTTTTTTACCTCAATAAAGCTGATTCTTTCTGCGGAATAATAAGACTTTAACTCAATCTTCTCAGAGTGGGCAAGGCGAAAGTATGAATGTTTTTTATGAGGGGAGAAAATTTTTTGATGCCTTGCCCCTACAAAAATCACAGAAAATGACAGGCTATGTAGATTAGAAAGAGAATACAGATCACTGACATATAGCAAAATATCGGCTATAAGAGAAAAATATCCAAAAGCAACTGTATTAATCTCTTGTGGCTGCATCATGACTTATAGCTTGAGAATTGCTGATATTCCATTGAGTGAAAGACCCCGTGAACGCTTATTATCCTCTGGGGCCGAAAATTTAGCCACGGCTGAATTATTAGCCATTCTGTTAGGAACAGGACAAGGCAAAGGAAAACTTTCTGCGGTAGGATTAGCACAGTATATTCTTCAAGAATTAAGTCAACATCGCCGAGATCCCTTGGATCTTCTCAGAGATATCAATTCCCAAGAATTAATGGCTATTAATGGTATTGGCCCCGCTAAAGCAACAACGATTTTAGCGGCAGTTGAGTTAGGAAAAAGAACCTTTCAAATACGTCCTATGGAAAAAATTGTTGTTGAAAATCCTGTTAGTGCTGTCGCTGCTTTAAGCCATGATTTAATGTGGCAAACTCAAGAACGCTTTGCGGTTGTTTTTTTGGATGTGAAAAATCGACTGATCGGAACTAAAGTGATTACTATTGGGACAGCCACAGAAACTTTAGTTGCTCCCTCAGATATTTTTCGAGAAACCCTTAAACAAGGGGCCGTTAGTATTATTGTGGCCCATAATCATCCTTCAGGCAATTTAGAACCGTCTCAAGAAGATATTGATTTAACAGAAAGACTCCTACAAGGGGCAACCTATCTCAATATTCCTCTGTTAGATCATTTAATTTTAGGGGAAGGTAATTATCATAGTTTACGAGACACAACGAATTTATGGCAGCGTTACCCCCAAAATGGGTAAGCTATACCCCTACGGGAAAGGCAAAAGTCAAAAGGCAAAAGTCAAAAAAAAATTTTTCTTTGACTTAGGTCATTGGTTGTTTAAATGCACAACAGTTTAAGCTAGGATCAATTATTAGTTCATCTGAATATTTTGGTTATTAATGCTAGTTCCTCTCACTCGTGAAGCGTTTGAACAAATTGTTCCCCTCGTTGCTACTGGGGGGCAATATTCTTTTTATTGGGGGAAATGGCCCGATTTATTGAGACGATTATTTATTTCATTGATCGCCCTGGTGGTTACTTGGCTATTGGGTAAATTAGCGGGAGCAGGGGCAGAAGCCATTAAACTAATTTTTGATATTATTGCAGGGTTATACTGGCTATGGTCGCCTGTTTTATGGGCTAGTGTGCGTAATGGTCGATATCGCCGTTATCCCTATGCTGGTTTTTGGCAGGGAGAGGTGTTAGATGTGTTTATTACAGAAGAATTGATTTCGGAAGAACAGACGGTTAATAAATGGGGTGAATTAGTTGTAATTGAAAATCGAGAACGACGGATTAATGTGGAAGTGGGGGATCAAGAGGGGTTCAGCGCAACGGTACAAGCCCCCATACGTCGTCTTTATAAGGTCATTAAGGCGGGACAACTGGCAGAAATGTTAATTTTGTCAAAACAACCGGATTTAAGCCGTATTGATAAGGTTACAGATGTTTATTTTCCTCAGCATAATTTATGGGTGGGAGATTATCCCTATTTACGTCGGGATGTGTTTCTACAAGTGAGTAAGGAATTAGGGGGAAATGTTCGTTCTGGTGAGACTAGGGGGGTTAAGACTCGTGCAATTAGACGACGTAGACGTTAAAATTTTGTAGGGAATGTCCCCGTAGTTGCCCTAAAACAGATTAGTGTCATCTTCAAGATTTTTATGGTAAAGTCTTTAGTTAATCCTTCTTATTCCTCAAACTAACATTAACACTTTCCCATTAATATGTTATTTAATTCTTCAATTTTTATTTTAGGGTTTTTACCCCTCACATTATTGATATTTTGGTTGTTAAGCAAATTTCGTTTAACCCAAGGGGTTATGATTTGGCTGTTGCTGAGTTCTCTATTTTTTTATTCTTATTGGAATATTTTTGCTCCGGCTGGCCAAGGACAAACAATTCAATATATTATCTTGATTGTTCTTTCAATTGTAATTAATCATCAGTTGGGATCAGCGATCGCATCTGCCCCATTGTCTAGCCCAAAAGCCAAATTGTTATTGTTTTTAGGAACTTGTCTAAATTTAGGGGTGATTGTTTATTATAAATATGCTAATTTTTTGCTTGGTTCCTTTAATCATATTTTTGCCAGCAATTATAATTTGGGACAGTTAATTCTGCCTTTGGGTATTTCTTTTTATACCTTTACTCAAATCGCTTATTTAGTTGACGCTTATCGAGGAGAAATCAAGGAAGAGAATTATGAATTACCTACTTATGGTTTATTTATTCTTTTCTTTCCCCAATTGATTGCTGGTCCAATTTTGCGCCATGATGAATTAATTCCTCAATTTCGTCGATTAAGAAATTTTATTTTCTCCTCTAAAAATCTGGCCCTAGGATTAACTTTATTTAGTCTTGGATTATCAAAAAAGGTAATTATTGCGGATACCTTATCCCCCTGGGTGGGAACCATATTTGCTCATGCTAATTCTCTGACATTTATTGAAGCTTGGGTGGGAGCATTGAGTTATACCCTTCAATTATATTTTGATTTTTCAGGTTATTCTGATATGGCCATTGGTCTAGGTTTAATGTTTAATATTATTTTGCCAATTAATTTCGATTCTCCCTATAAATCTTTATCAATAATTGAGTTTTGGCGACGTTGGCACATTACCCTATCTAATTTTTTGAGAGACTATTTATACATACCATTAGGAGGAAGTCGTCGCGGAGAAATTCGTCGTTATACTAATTTAATTGTCACTATGTTATTAGGGGGTTTATGGCATGGTGCAGGGTGGACTTTTGTGGTTTGGGGAGGATTACATGGTTTGTATTTATCCATTAATCATGGTTGGAAAAAGTTAAATATTACTTTCCCTAAATGGTTGGCTTGGATCATAACATTTTTGGCAGTGGTTATGGGTTGGGTGATTTTTCGCGCTCAGAATTTATCCGATGGATTAACAATGATTCAAACAATGATAGGGATTAACGGTATTACCCTTCCTGGAGAAGCTCAAGGTAAACTTTCATTTTTAAGTTCTTTGGGAATTCAACTTCAATCCTGGAGTAAATTTAATTACTTACCTGAATTTTATGGTCAGAAAAATTTGAGTATTTTGATTCTATTTGTATTAGTTTTAGGTGTTGTAAAGCTTCCTAATAGTCAAGAAATTATGGAGAAAATAAAATTCAAGTCTTGGTGGGCATTAGTATTAGGACTATTAATGACTTACTGTTTACTGTCCTTAAATCGTGTTTCTGAATTTCTTTATTTTCAATTCTAGTTATTATAAACAAAAGCTATGAGCAACTTTCGTTTGATTTTTTCTCGATCAGAAACCTCTCTTAAACAAAAGAAAGGCAAAGGCTTGACTTGGAATACATACTCTCATTTTAATGTACTTTTTTTTAGCACATTAATGCTTAGCTTAACAGGGATATCTCTGGTCAATTTTTTGTTTGATCCCTATGATATTTTTAAATATTATAATCCCATTGAACCCAAGTTAGTTAAACCCGAAAAACTGAGTCATGATCGACTATTTAAAGCAATTGATGTTATTAATCTTCAACCAGAAATCATCTTTTTAGGTTCCTCAAGAACGAAACAAGGACTTAATCCTAGTCATCCAGGTTTACCCCAAGATAAAACTATCTATAATTTAGGTCTAGATGGTTCTAATACTTATGAATTATTAAGGTACTTAGAACACGCTATTAAAAATCAACCTAATCTAAAAAAAGTGATTTTAGGGATTGATCATTTCATGTTTAATGATTTCTCTCAAGTTAAAGATAGTTTTTCTAATAATCGCTTAGAAAAAACTTACATTACTCCAGAAGATTTAGTAAACTCTCTTTTTTCTCAGGATGCTTTAATTGCCAGTAATAATACCCGGAAAGCAAATCAGAAACCATTAAAAGATAGTAAGAGTTTGAGCTATGGAAACAATGGTTTTTATCCTCATAGAAATGCCCAAGATGGTAAAAATAAATGGAGATTTGAATATTCCATTAAGCAATATTTAGAGTTTCATCCTCAATATCGATTTTCTGAAAAATACTGGAATGATTTTCAAGAAATTGTTAAACTTTGCCAGACAAATAATATTGAATTGATCGTTTTTATTTCCCCATCTCATGCAACCCAATGGGAAACCTTACGAGAAATTGGCCGCTGGGAAAGTTTTGAAAAATGGAAGCGAAAAATGGTTGAAATTACTCCCGTTTGGGATTTTTCTGGTTATAATTCCATCACAACCGAACCCATTAAAGATCAAATGACTAACTATGTTGATAACTCCCATTACAGTCCAGATGTGGGAAATTTGGTTCTTAACCGCATCTTATCCTATCAAACAGACAAGGTTCCTCAAGATTTTGGGATCTTGATAACACCGGAAAATATAGACGCTCATTTAATAAACATGCGTCATGATCAATCCCAATGGTTGCAAACTCACAAAAATGAAGTAGAGTTAGTAAAAACTCTGAAACGGAACTTTGATAAATCACAAAAGTCTCAACTAAAATAAGGGAATTTTAGAGAAAAATGTTAGATCATCAACAAGAATCAGTAATTTTATCCCGTATTCGTTATCGTTTGGCCGTTTTAGTTCCCTGTCGCAATGAAGGGTTAACTATCGCTAGAGTGGTGAAACAATTTCGCGCTGAACTGCCAGAAGCGGAAATCTACGTCTATGATAATCGTTCAACCGATGATACCGCAGCACAAGCGCAAGCAGCAGGGGCTATTGTTCGCTATGAACCCCAACCAGGCAAGGGAAATGTGGTTCGACGGATGTTTGCTGATATTGATGCGGATATCTACATTCTTGTTGATGGGGACAACACCTATGAGGTGGCAGCAGTGCGGCCACTCATTACCCAACTTTTAGATAATCAGTTAGATATGGTGGTTGGGGCCCGTCGTTCTGCGGCCGATAATAAAGAAGCTTATCGTTTGGGTCATCGCAGTGGTAATCTTTTTCTCACAGGGGTTGTTAAGCTATTATTTGGCGCACAGCTTAAAGATATGCTCTCAGGATATCGTATCTTTTCTCGTCGTTTTGTCAAGTCATTTCCTGCCCTTTCCAGTGGGTTTGAAATTGAAACAGAATTGACAGTTCATACCTTAGAATTAAAGCTTCCTTTTACTGAAGATTATATTTTATATGGTTCTCGTCCCCCTGGTTCAGAAAGTAAATTAAAAACCTTTACCGATGGTTGGCGAGTTTTAGGAACAGCAGTATTATTGTTTAAGGAGGTTCGTCCTTTTCTCTTTTTTAGTATGATCTCTATTCTCTTGGGAACCATTTCTATTTTATTAGGAATTCCCATATTTACGACTTATTTAGGCACTGGGTTAGTTCCCAGGTTTCCCACAGCTATTTTAGCTGCTACGATCATGTTACTGGCTTTTTTAAGCTTTACTTGTGGTCTAATTTTAGACTCGGTTGCTCGTGGCCGAAGGGAAGCAAAACGGATGACTTATCTTTCCTATTCTTTAACTGATTATAATAAAATTGCTCCCCCTTATTAACTCCATAACTTGTTAGACAGTGGCTCAGGGAATTTTGTTATCATTAATTAAAGTGCAGGGTGTGAGTGTGAATTATGAAAGAGTTATTGATTTCTCAGGTATCAACGTCCCCAGACTTTATCCCGTTAAACCCTGAAATTTCTATTATTATTCCTATCTTCAATGAAGCAGAAACCCTGGAAAACTTAATTGATACTATTGCTACTTATTTAAGTCATCACCTTTCCTATGAGATTATTTGTATCGATGATGGTTCCCAAGATGGTTCAACAGAAAAGTTACGCCAGTTAGCGAACCAAAGAACTGATTTAAAAGCAATCATTCTACGGCGAAATTATGGTCAAACTCCTGCTATGGCCGCCGGGTTTAACTACGCTCAAGGGAAAATTATTGTCACCCTTGATGGAGATCTACAAAATGATCCGGCTGATATTCCTCGCTTAATTGCTAAGCTCAATGAAGGCTATGATTTGGTCAGTGGTTGGCGTAAAAATCGTCAGGATGATGCCTTAACTCGTCTCCTTCCCTCGAAAATTGCTAACTGGATCATTGCTAAATTAACAGGGGTACAACTTCATGATTATGGTTGCTCTCTTAAGGCCTATCGTGGGGAATTAGTGGCCGATCTGAATCTTTATGGCGAATTACATCGCTTTTTACCGGCCTTGGCTTATATTGAAGGGGCGAGAATTACAGAGCTACCTGTGGGGCATCATCCCCGTCGCTTTGGTAAAAGTAAGTATGGCTTGGGGCGCACTTTTCGGGTTATCATGGACTTGTTGACCGTTGTGTTTATGAAAAAGTTTTTGACCCGTCCCATGCACGTTTTTGGTTCCCTTGGATTGGGGTTAATGACTTTAGGCTTACTCTTTGGTGGCTATTTAACTGTTCTCAAGTTATGGGGAGAAAATATTGGTACTCGTCCTCTCTTAATTTTGGCAGTATTGTTAACCCTAACTGGGGTACAATTATTGAGCTTTGGGTTATTGGCTGAGTTGGTCATGCGGACTTACCATGAGTCCCAAAAACGCCCCATTTATCGGGTTCGGGAAATCATTGGTCACAGAGTAAAGGGTTAATTATGGGTAAGGTTTGGGAACTAGATTTTTATTCACGACCAATTTTAGATGAAAATAATAAGAAGCAATGGGAAGTTTTGATTTGTGAAACTCCCACTGATACCACGCGATCGCCTGATAATTGTTTTAGATATAGTCAGTTTTGTACCCCAACAACAGTTAACTCTCTATGGCTCAAAGAAGCGATAGAAGCAGCTATTACAGAAGCGGGGGAAACCCCTAGCAAGATTCGCTTTTTTCGTCGTCAGATGAATAATATGATCGTAAAAGCTTGTGATGATGCGGGTATTCCCTCCGCACCAAGTCGCCGTACCTATGCCCTTAATCAGTGGCTAGAAGAACGTCAATCTAAATTTTATCCTAATTATCCTGGTTATGACCCTAAAGCCGTTCAATCAGCTTCTGTGGGCTATCCCCTCTTGGATGCTATTGCTCTACCAGATGCAGTGCGGGGGGATAAGATGGATAAGTGGGCGTTTGTCAGCCTTGAAGCTGCTGCCCTAGAAGATATGAATGAGTGGAATATTGGCTTTGGGGAAGGCTTTCCCATCTCCCTAGCCGGATTATCCCCTGATACCCCCATTCCTGGCTTGATTATCTTCTCAAAACGCGCTCTCCCTCTGGCGGGGTGGATGTCAGGACTGGAATTAGTCTCTCTCAAGTTACAAGCCCTACCTAGACCCATTCTTCGCTTGGAAACTGGGTTAAATGATAGCTGGATCTTGGTTAATTTGACGGATGATCGCAGTTTAGCTGAAGGCCAAGGGTTTGAAGCCACCAAGGAAAAGGCCCAAGGGGTTCATTTTCTGGCTATTCAGTCTAGTCCTGATGTAGAATCTTTTGCCGGGTTTTGGTTGTTAAAAGAAGAATAGGGTGTCTTGTTTTCCCTGAGAACATCTTGACGGGAAACAAGGAGTTTACAGGCGCACACAGATTCCCAATCCTACCGTTACTATCATTTATAAATATACAAAAAAGTAGCATGGTTTGTCAATGCTTCGACTCCGCTCAGCATTGACCCTGAGAGAAGCCGAAGGGTCAACCCCTTTCTTTCGTTACTTAATGAGAATAATTCTCGAAATTTTTGCTCATAGTGAACTATTTTTAGGGCATTTGGTATCAAGGACTACGGTTTTGAGGCGAAAAATATATATTAAAAATACAAATGTGTTACATATTTTTTATAAAGTGAGGCTTATTGTAAAATCTAAATTGAACGAATAACAATGACAGGGTATGGTTTAGATGGTATTTATTCGGTAAAATGTTTTATTTATCAATAAAAATCAAAAAATTATGCAAGAATCTATTTTTAGAAAATCTGCCATTCCTGTTGCTATTGGTAGCATTATAATGGTCATTATCTTTGGGGTAGCCTGGTTTAGAGATCGGAATGATATTTATACGTTAACCTTAGCAACAGGCAGTAAAAGTGGTCAATATTATGCCTTTGGACAGGCCTTATCCAAGGTTGTTACGAGACATAACCCTCACATTAAAATCAAAGTAATAGAAAGTAATGGGGCTGTGGAAAATGTCAAATTGCTTCAAGAAAAGAAAGTTCAATTAGCTTTAGTGCAAAGTGATACAAGCGTCAGTCCATCAACGAAAGCCGTGAGCTTTCTTTTCCCAGAAATGTTTCATCTGATTGCCCGTAAAGATTCGGGAATTAAACAAATCAAGGACTTAGAGGGAAAGCGAATTGGTTTGATGCCTCAAGGGAGTGGTTCTCATACCATGTTTTGGGTATTAAGTGAGCATTACCAATTAGATAAAACCAGACTTAAAACAAGGTCAATGATGCCATTAGAAGCACATGAGGCATTAAATCAAGGGAAAGTTGATGCCTTATTTCGTTTAGTCGCTTTGGGGAATTTTGCGGTTATTGAATTATTACAAAATCCTCAATTAGAATTACTGCCCATTGATCAAGGTGCTGCCCTTAAATTAAATTTACCAGCCTTAGAAGAAATTATAATTCCTAAAGGAGCTTATAATGGTGCTGTTCCTATTCCACCGCAAAATTTATCAGGGGTTGGGGTGCGAGCAGTTTTAGTGACTCGTCAAGGAATTAAACAGGAAATTATCTTTGAGATTACCCGAATTTTATATGAAGCGAGAAATGATTTAGTCAAAGAATTTCCCCAAGCAGCAATGATTGATGAACCGAACAATTATCGTAATTTAGGGTTTGCGTTTCATCCAGGGGCATTAGATTATTATAATCAAGGTAAACCTAGTTTTATTGTGGAATATGCTGAACCCATTGGGTTATTCGTTTCTGTCTCTGTCTTATTTATTTCAGGAATTTGGCAATTACGTTTATGGTTAAAAGGAAAGCAAAAAAATCGGGCTGATTTGTATAATTTACAATTACTAGAAATTATTGCCAAAATTCAAAATATTGAAGATTTAGATCAATTAAATCAAATTCGGTGTCAACTGTTAGAGATGTTAGAGAAAGTGATTATTGATTTAGATAAAGATCTCATTTCTGCTGAATCTTTTCAATCCTTTACCTTTCCTTGGCAGATGGCTTTATCAAGTATCCATCAGAGGGAAACTTTATTAATTAGAAAACAACCTCAAAAAATGATAGGTGTGGATGAAAATTAAAACTGAAACAAGAGATTTCATCCTAAACTGAATTAATTAATTATCCATTGATAATTAAAGCAATAAAGGATGTAGGGTGGGCAATGCCCACCTCACTTTTATTTATCAGCAGTTACTTATCTAACTAGAGCTTGACTTAAATCCACATTAGTTAAATCAACCTCACTCATATTAACCTCAGTTAATTTAGCAGAAGCTAAATTTGCGCGACTGAGATTAGCCCCAACTAAATAAGATAATTCTAGATTGGCATCACTTAAATTAGCATCACTCAAATCAGCCCCACTCATATCAATTTCTGTCAACTGAGCAGAAGTTAAATTCGCATGATTCAAATTTGCTCTGACTAAATAGGATAAATTGAGATTAGCTCCTGTTAAATTTGCATAACTTAAATCTGCACCTTCCATATTAATTTCTGTCAGTCGAGCAGAGGTTAAATCAGCATGATTGAGATTCGTTTCTAACAAATAAGCAAAATGTAAATTAGCATTTTTCAAATTAGCATTTTGTAGATTAGCATTTTGCAAATTCACATCTTGTAAATGAGCATTTTCTAAGTTAGCACCCTCAAGATTGGCATAACTGAGGTCAGAATTAATGGCAGAGAGTTCAGAAATAATCGTATCTCCAATAATACCGATAACGCCGCTAGGAATGCCAAAAGGTAGGGGTGCTGCTATTGCACTCACTGTCCCACTAGCGATCGGGTTGCCCCCAACAACACCCACACCAAGAGCGGTGGTTAGGATAGGATTACCATTGAGAAGCCCTGTAATACCACCAGGAAGCCCCATCGGAATGCCAAAGGGCATGGCAGCGGTAACGGCGGTTAAGGCAGCAGAGACGGTGGGATTACCAGGATAATCTTGGCTAAAATCTGTGTTAGAGAGATTTGCACCTTTAAGATTGGCTTCACCCATGTGAACCCCTCGCAGATAAGCTCCGCTTAAATTAGCCCCTTCGAGGTTAATTCCTTTAAGATTTGCCCTTTCCCCATCATGGGCAGTGAAGTCAGCCCCTTGGAGATTAGCCCCATTTAAGTTAGCTTTTTCCAGACTTACGCCCCGCATTTGTGCGCCTTGAAGATTGGCATTGGTTAAAATAATTCCATCCATGTGTGCATGGACAAGATTTACTCCTTCTAAATTAACCCCACTCAAATTAACCCCATCAAGTTGAGCATTTACCAAATTAACCCCACTCAAATTAATGCCATCAAGTTGAGCATTAATTAACTGAGCATCTTGTAAGTTAGCTCCTTGCAGGTTAGAATTTTTTAGATTAGCTCCTTGTAAATTCGCATTGTGCAAATTTGCTTGTTCTAAATTGACTCCTTCTAAGTTAATATTTTGAAGATCAGCATCTTCTAAGTCGCAACCAATGCAAGCTCTTGTTTGTATTAATTGTTGTTGGGGAGTGAGGGTTTCTGCACTAACAACAGTGGTTAAGGATAAGGAAGTTAATACAAGAAGTGTGGTGAGAGTTTTCATGATCTTTTCTCTTAGTTGCTATGAATTTTAGATATTTGAGCGAAAAACTAGAATTAAACAATAGAAAATTAGTGAAAATACTAGCAAGTAATTCCCATAAACTATCTGATAATTCTACTAAGTTAACTCCTCACCCTTGACTTAAAAGAATTTCTTAAGTCAAGTTCTATATTCTGACTATGCCCTTGATAGTAACCATAATTAAACAAAACTTTAAAAGTTTATAACTGTCAATATCTCTTAATAAAAAAACTTTATATTGTCGTCTAAAAAGACTTTGAGTAAAGGATTATATCAATTGCTCTCGGTAATTATAATTAATAAGCTGTACTTCTGACTTGCTAAGACGCATTTTAAATGCGTCTTACTGAGATCTTGCATCATGATTAAAAAATCACAAAACCCCGATTTTTCAAGACAGCAAATCGAGCATGACTTCCTTGCTATTTGCTAAAAAATCGGGGTTTTCAAGCTAGGTGCAAGATCTATATCATGGTGTTGCCAGAGGACTCCCGTTAAATTTCTCAGTAAAAAAAGACTCACAGAAATTAACGGGAGAGTGTCAACTAACTAACTACAGATAATCCTTTAGATGCTAACCATTCTTGGTTATAAACACGAGACTGATAACGGGCCCCACCATCACATAAAACCGTTACAATGGTATGACCTGGCCCCATTTCCTTAGCCAAAGCGATCGCCGCCCCCACATTAATACCCACAGAACCGCCCATAAATAAGCCTTCTTGGTACAGTAATTGATAGATGACCCTCAAAGCTTCATGATCATCGATTTGAATGGCATCATCAATGGCAACCCCTTGCATATTAGCGGTAATACGACTGTTACCAATGCCCTCAGTAATGGAACTGCCTTCGAGTTTAATTTCCCCTGTTTTCACATAACTGTAGAGTCCACTACCCATCGGATCGGCAACAATACATTTGATCTCAGAGTTCTTCTCTTTAAAAAATAATGCCCCTCCTGCGTAAGTTCCCCCGGTTCCGGTTGCTGATACCCAAGCATCAATTTTCCCGTCTGTTTGCTGCCAAATTTCGGGGGCTGTGGTTTCATAATGGGCCAGTCGGTTGGCTAAATTATCAAATTGATTGGCCCAAATCGCGTTATCTAATTCTTGGGCGACTCTACCCGAAACTTTGACATAATTATTCGGGTCTTTATAGGGAACAGCAGGAACTGTTCGTACTTCTGCCCCCAATGTTCTCAAAAGGTCAATTTTTTCTTGAGATTGGGTGTCTGGAATGATAATTAAGCATTTATAGCCTTTCGCATTACAAATATGGGCCAAACCGATACCCGTATTCCCTGCCGTACCTTCGACAACAGTTCCCCCAGGTTTGAGTAGGCCTTTTTTTTCTGCATCTTGAATAATATATAAAGCAGCCCTATCTTTAACAGAACCCCCAGGATTGAGAAATTCTGCTTTGCCTAAAATTTCGCATCCGGTTTCTTCACTAAAACTGTTGAGTCGAATTAGTGGTGTATTGCCAACTGTACCAACAAAGCCGTCTTTAATGTCCATAGTCTAGGGTAATTCGGTGGGCAAGTGCATCCGTTGTCGGGATAATCTATATTAATAATATCAGGCAGTCGCCCCATTATTATCGGCTGAATGTTAGATTTCTTGATACTCAATCACCGTCACAATAGCTAGACTAATTTCTGTCAATTTGTCAGGGGAAATTTCTCCTCTTAGGGGAAGATGATTAATCGTCAATGATGTCACCTGCTAAAAATTCTTTCCAGTCTGTATTCTGTTGGTAATGAGCTTCGAGATCGGCTGCTTGTTGACTTAAAATTCGACGGCGTTCGGAAAGAGGCAGTTTGAGAAAGGCACGACGTTGTTCTAAGGTAAGGGGAGATTGAATTTTCTCTGATTTGAGTTTTTGATGGTACATCTTATGAGGGAACTGAGAAACAACTAACTTAATTCTAGCTAAATTCCTGTTCATTTGATCTTTCTGCTTAAACTGGTTTGAAAGCTCAATAAACGTAACCATAACCCAGGATACTGCTTTTCTAGCAATTCTGAAAATGGCTTTAAACCTTGGGAAAACCAAGCAGAAAATAGTAAATTTTTGAGACTATCACGGGTAAAATCAAAGTAAGAACCCAACCAACGAATTAAGTCTTTATTACCTGCCATTTCCCAGATCCAAAGTAATAAAATGGGATTTTTTCTGGCTGCTTTTAAAGCAAGTCTGGTGAACATTAACCAAGTCGTTTTGTCCTTAATAAAGGTTTCAGAAACGTCAGGGGGAGAGTCTGCTAATAACCCAAAAAAGGTATTTAACATGGCATTAATTCGCTGTGGTGGCAAAGTTTTTCCTGTTGGCACCATCATGCCTTTAGAAAATAACCAAGTTACGGCTACATTACTTTGATAAGCGCGAATTTGGTTCAAATCTTCCCTGGTTAATTGGTCATGTTTTAAGGCAAAATCTAATAAACGGGTTAATCTGCCTAAATTGCGGACAAGGGAACCAAATCCTGTAAAAATTAAGGGAGATTGTAAAGAAGCTGCATCTCCGATCGCTAATAGTCGATCAAAAGCTACCTTGCGATCACTTTTCCCTACTGTAAAATGGCCAGGAATATAGCCAAAAGTTGGCTTTTTCCAGGTTAATTCTTCTAAATTACAACGCCGATATTCGGGCAAAATATGGAAGAAATCTTCATACATTTCCAATAAAGATCCAGGATTTTCAGCATTAACTTGATGATAATGAAACAAATAAAAAGTTAATTCTTTACCTTCCCCTGGAAACAATTCCCAAATCAATTGTCTTCCGCGAGAAATATCCCCATGAGAATTTAAAACATCCCCATATTTTGCATCCCAAACTTCCTCCGATAACCCTTCAATTACTGCCCCAACTGTTGGACAAACACTGTCAAACGTTCTTTTACCATTGAGTTGCCAGGCAATGGGTGAAGTTGTCCCCATAGCATCCATCAATAATCTGCCTCGGACTTTTTTGCTTTCTTTCGTGTCTAAATCAACTAATTCAACTGTTACCCCATCAGGATCAATATTAGCCTTGACAAATTCTGTTCTTTCCCAAATATCTCCCCCTGCTTCCCGTAATTTCTTACCACATAAACCTAAAAATTTAGTTGAATCAATAGCAATATTTAACACCGTTGGGGTATGCAAAACATCAGATTTCAAATGGGGAGGATTATTGCCATCAAAAAACTTACTAAATCCATCTACATATTCCCGCGCAATAATGGATTCAAATTCATCCTTTGTAAATAATCCTAACTCAATTAAACTCTGAAATTCTGAACGGGAAATATTCCATTCTCGGTTCATGCGTCCAAAGACTAACCTTTCCACCAATAACACCCGATAGCCCAATTGTGCCATGACTGCTGCATGAATGCCTCCTAAAGCCCCCCCAAGATAGATTAGGTCATAGTTAGTCAAAGACGTTTCATCGGCGGTATTTTGCAGAAAAATAACCTGTTGCGGTTGTTGCGGGTTCTTAACATTTTCTCGCCACCGTTTTTCCCACCAGTAAACCCGTTGTAAGTCTGTCTCCCCTTGGGGCATTTTACGGAAAAAATGCACCGTTTTAGGATAATAAGGGGCTAATGCTGCAAAAATTGATGTTTCCGAGGGTTCTAATTTTGGTAACTCAGAATATTGGGGAGGAAACTCCTGTCTCATCTCTTGCTGCAACTGCATACAAACATACTGTTCGCGGGGGAAAGGTTTTTCACCCCAACGAAAGATTTTGAGATAGGTGGTTCTTTGCACTGACCAGACAAAAATTGATAATTCAGTTTCTGGAATTGCCTGAGTCGAGGATGAAGAAGGATTTACAGCTTGCAAGCGAATGCCATCTGGTGTAATAATCTTGTTTCCGACGATTGGTGTCCATTGCTGTTGTAACCAGCGACAGACAAGGGGAGTATCAGGGGTTGGAACTTCTATATAGATAATTTCTTGCATTTCGATGTGTTAAGAAAACCAAAATTAAGCAAAAGTACAGATCACAGTTGGTTGAAAGTACGCTAAGCTTTCCGTTACTGTATTCTGAAAGTACACTTAAAAAAAGTTTACATTTTCCTGGTCGATTCAAATTATCCAATATTTTTTTACCCGTTATGCACTATCCCATTCCTGCCAGTCCAGAAGAAATATTTGCTTTACGAAGCAGACCAGTCGATGAAGAAATGATCGCAGTTGCCATTACTGGGGTTGTCAATCTTGCCCGTTCTCAGGGACAATCCTTGGATGAGTTAACGGCTGAAGTTTTGCAAGAAGACCCCATGTTAGATCGGGTTCAACGTCGTTGGTTGAGTGATTTAGTTGAACAGGCATGGCAAGCACTACCTTAAGGAAGTCATTCGTCAACCCACCCTACCCTCCCAGGAGGGGAAGTCATTCGTTAAAAGTTTGTTTTTATTCGCCTATCATAAAAAAGGTTATAAGTCAAGTATTTTTGAGTAAAATCTCTAATTTTTTAACAATATCTTCAAATTGATCTAGGGTTTTGGGTAAATCATCAACCGCTAATTCCTGTATTTGTTGGGTTAATATTTTTCCGTAGTTAAGCAGGGGAGGATATTGATATTCTTCTCCCCAAGCGTTTAATTTTTGGGCAAATTTTCGTAAATCACGACGAATCATCGTCTTACATAATTTTTGGCAATTTTCTCGTTCTTGATCGCAATTATCTAAGAGGTGTTGCAACATTTCTCTATTGTCTGTTGTGATCAAAATCGTGCTTTCATCAGATGCAGGTTGCTGCTGAGTTTCTGGGAGTAATAATTGTATGGGGGGAAATATTTCTCTTAATTTTAATACTAATTCCGACCGACTGACAGGTTTTCGTAAAAATCCATCAGAAACATTTTTGAGGTTTTCTTCTTCATTTTGTAGCAGAGAAGCGGTAATAATAATAATAGGAATATGTTTAGTTTTCGGATTGTTTTTTAAGAATTTAGCGGTTTTTTCTCCATCTAAATTAGGCATTCTCAAATCCAGTAAAATTAAATCGGGGAGATATTCTAGGGTTTGATCAATTGCTTCTAAACCATCAGTTGCAAACCTTAGATAATGGTGACTATTCATCAAATAGTTTTCGATTAAATCTCGATTCGATTTTTCATCATCAACAATTAGAATTTTTAAGGCAGGAAATTGATAAAAATCTTGCTCAAATCTGGTGATGTTTTGTACAGATTGAATTGTTTCTAAAATTGTAATATTAGGAAAAATAAAGGTAAAAATACTACCCTTTCCCAGTTGACTATAGAGATTAATTTGTCCTTGTAAAATATCAGTCAGTTTTTTTGTAATTGTCAGTCCCAAACCTGTCCCTTCATATTGTTTGGTACTACTTTCTTCAACTTGAGTAAATGCGTCAAAAATTTTGTCTTGTTGATTCAAAGGAATACCAATTCCTGTATCTTCTATACTTATTTTAATTGTAGTTTTTATCTCGTCATTAATTTGGTCAATATTACCAAGGGTATTGACTTTAATTTTAATATATCCCTGATCAGTAAATTTAATCGCATTGCCTACAATATTAAAGAGAATTTGACGCAAACGAACTTCATCAAATAAGATAATAGTCGGAACATTTGGGGCAATTTCTAGTTGTAAATCAAGCCGTTTTTCTGTGACTTTTTGTAAAAAAATATGATAGATTTCTTCAACCAATAAAGATAGATTAACAGGGACATAATTAACCGATAGTTTTCCCGCTTCTATTTTAGACAAATCGAGAATATCATTAATTAAAGCTAATAGGGTTTTTCCCGCAGAATTAATTGCCCTTACCTGGGAAAGAGTCTGAGGATCAATAATTGAGTCTTGCAGTAACTCACTAAACCCTAAAATCGCATTCATAGGGGTTCTAATTTCATGACTCATATTCGCCAAAAATTCACTTTTTGCTTGGTTAGCACTTTCCGCTTTTTCCTTCGCTAATTCTAACTCAATTGTTCGTTCTTGGACTCGTTTTTCTAATAAGTTAAAACTATCTTCTAATTGTTTTGTCATCAAGTTAAATGATTTGACTAATTCTCCTAATTCATCTTCTCTATTTATATCTATTTCTTGATAGTTTCCTTCTCCAATTTTCTTGGCACTTTCATTGAGTTTTACAATGGGATATGTCACCCATTTAGCAGTTAAAACACCAATAATAATAGCTAAAATTAATGCGAATAAACAAAGAACAATAGTATTATAAGTATTTTGATTGATTTTTCCCATGAAATCTGATTCAGGAACTACCACCACAATTAACCAATCTAATCCAAATTTATCTTGCCAGGGAAGCACTTGAATAAATTGGCGATCGCGGTTAATTTTAATGGTCAATTGTTGAGGTTTATTAATGCGATTAAAGTTATTAAATTTCTTTTGTAAATATTGAGTTGTTTCTTGAATTAACTTATCATTAATATCAATTGCAGCTAAGCGTTGAGGCTGATTATTTTTAATAATAAAAGGATTTTGTTGAGAGGAACTAGCCACCAAGTTTCCTGACCGTTCTATAATATAAGTTCTTCCTGATTTACCTAAATTTAAACCCCGTAAAAAATCACTGATTTGAGCAATAGTTAAATCCGTTGCTAGTATTCCTTGAAATGTTCCTTTATTATCATAATAAGGCTGACCTAATGTAATTGCTAAAGTGGGAGGACTCACCCAAGAATAAATATCAGTCCAAGCGGGTTTATTCGCTTGTTGAGGAACCAGATACCAAGGTCGAATACGAGCATCAAAATTAGGAGAAACTTTCAACAGTTTGCCCCGTTTTCCTTGGGGATCAATTTCATAAGTTCGGAGGGTTCCAGTAAATTCTGTTAATTGATAATTAAGGGTTCCATCATCATTAACTGCAAGACCGACAAATTCCCCATCTTTACTACCAAATTGAATATAACTAATTAAAGGAAAAACCTTACTTTGTCGCCAAAAATGAGGTTCTATTGTTGGCAGATTATTGAGATCTAAATGTCCTAAATCTAGAGCATTTTTGTTAAGTTTATTAACTTGATCTGGGGCTTCTAAATAATCTTGAAGACGGGCAGAAATTCGGTTAGTAACCTCTCCTATTAATTGATTAGCTAAATTATTAACCGATGCTTGTCCATTGCGAAAAGAAATATATCCAACTAATCCAACTGTCCCCACAATTTGTAACACAAATGGAACAATTAATACTGCTTGTAATGGCAGCTTTTTCATGAGTCGGTTAGTTCTTTTTAGACACATTCTTATCAATTATAATGAAGAATAAAAAATATAACTACAATTCTTAACTTATCCTAATCATCCAAAAGTGTACCAATTAATTCAGAAATGCTACTAATGGGAAAAATGGGGATTTGTAACTGGGTAGAAAGTTCATCAATTGTCATGTCATCTAAAAAACAAGTATCATCATGTTTGAGCATAACTGATGGCAATAAAATCCCATTTCCTAGGTCTTTATCCTTCAACCCTGACAGTAAATCTTGACCCGTTAATAGTCCTGTAACTGTAATTTCTTGCCCCCAATAATTACTACGTAAAGCGGCTAAATTAATTGTCAAATTTTCAACCCGGTTTAATTGTTTAACTAAAGGTTGAAAAGCTTGTTCAACTGCATTTCCTACTACCCAAGTTAAGTTTTTTGGGGTATCTATTTTTGAGGGTAATAACTGGTTTGCTGTTGTTTGAAATTCCTTAATAAACTGACGAATAGAACCCACCCCGTTGCCAATTTGGGGATAATCTTCATAATGAGATTCTGGGGGTAATTCTGCTTGAGCAATTAAAAACCATTCATCGGCTAACCAAGCAAAATTACTGCCCAATTTATGATAAAATTGTTGTTGTAAGCTTTGTACCTGTTTAATGACTTCCTGGGCTTTTTCTGGACTAACTGGGATTAATTCATCTTCCTGGGGACGAAAACGAGTTAATCCCACAGGAACCACTGCTGCGGAGATAATTGTGGGGATTTCTCCTTGATGAAAACTAGCTAAATTAAGCAAGGTTTTTTCTAAATGAATATCATCATTAATACCAGGACAAACTACCACTTGTGCATGAACTTGTAAGCGTCTTTCTTGAAACCATTTAAACTGTTCTATTATTTGTCCTGCCCGATTATTTTTTAAGAGTTTAATCCTAATATCTGCTTCCGTTGCATGGACAGAAACAAAGAGAGGAGACAAGCGCATTGCTTCAATTCTATCCCATTCTTTTTCTGTCAAATTAGTTAAAGTTAAATAACTCCCATAAAGAAAACTCAAACGATAATCATCATCTTTTAAATACAAACTATCTCGCTTACCTGGAGGTTGTTGATCAATAAAACAAAAAGGACAATGATTATTACATTGCATTAACCCATCAAATAAAGCCGTTTCAAACTCCAATCCTAAATCATCATCATAGTCTTTTTCTAGTTCAATTTGATGAGTTTTTCCCTGGGTATCTAATACCTCTAATTCTAAAAATTCCTCGGCACATAAAAATTGATAATCAATCAAATCACGGGGTTTAGTGCCATTGATAGAAATAATGGCATCACCCACTTCAAAACCAACTTCTTCAGCAATAGAATTCGGTAAAACATAACTAATTTTAGCGGGACTAATACTTAGGTTACTCATGGTTAAAAATAAAATAAGAAACAGTATAATTGGTCTGTTTAATAAGGCTCATCTATTTACCAATAATATCTTAAAAATAGGGTTCTACTAAACCTAATGGACTGACAGAACGAATTTTGTGCATTACGATGAGGTTTGTAGTAAGCCCTCACTACGAACTTAATCTATACACTATTTTAGCTGTGTCAATCCACTAGGATGTAAAAGAATTTAAAATCAATGAATTGTAAATACTGTATCTTAATTAAGAGGAGGAGAAGGAGAAATAGGATCAATAATGGAAGAACGTGGCGTAATTTTACTTGGTTTTTCTTTTTCTATGGCAATAATTTTCCTTTGCAGTTTTGTTACTTCTTGCTGTAACTGAATCAGCCGATTTTCTAAACGAGAAACATTTCTTTGATTCGTTTGCTGATTCATCTGTTCAACGGCCATTAATTCAGCTTGAAGTTCCTCTTTTTCCCGTCTTAAAACATTAATTTCCTGGGTTAAGGTTTGTTCTAATTTCTCAAATTTAGACTGTTTTTGAAACAACTCAGGAAAACCGTCCCCTAATAAAAAAACGCTCCCCATGCCCACAAAAACGCCCCCTAAACCAACGGCGATCGCCTTGACAATACGACCACGCCATTTTTGGTAATTAGACAATCTTGCCAGCAAATTTAAAGCCTCATCACAATCAGGTTTAATCGCTAAACATTGACGAATTCTCAAGCGAATATTATTGGCATCTTCCCTGTGATGGGTTTCTTGCCAACGTCCCATGTGAGCAGATGCTAAACTTAATAACATATCCAGATGAGAGGGATTAAAGGCCACCGCTTCTTGTAACTCAGCGATCGCATCATCCCAATGTTTCAAGCGCATATACCCTTGAGCGCGAATATAATGATCATTGGACTTTTTTTGTGCGGCCTGGATTTCAGTGGGTTCAATACCTAATTCAGCCGCAATTGTTTCCAATTCTTCGGTTGTCGGAATTCGCTGACTAGAGTGACTCCATTCTGTCACTCGCTCAATATAATTTTCAATGACATTATTTGAGACATTTTTGGCAACTGATGTCATTTTTACCCTATCTCCTACGCCTGAGTTAAGCCTTAATCCATCATACAAAAAATTAATGATTAATTAAAATTGTAACGTTTAACCTTGGGCCATGGTGCGAATAATATCCCCTTGGGTGAGAATACCAATGATTTTTGTCTCACTATCATCAATAACGGGTAAACGACGAACTTTCTTTTCGTGCATGAGATGGGCAGCTTCCCGCAATGATTGAGAAGATTTAATGCTAATGGGTTTTGCTGTCATTACTTCCCCAACGGTTTGCCCTAATGCTTTATGAATTTCTTGCTCATGACGGGCGGGATTTTGTAAATAAATTACGCTATCGAGAATCATAATATAAGGCGGGGTGTCTACTCCCGTTTCTTGCCACATTAAATCCGTTTCAGAAATAACCCCAACCAGCTTACCGTTTTCATTAACAACGGGCAAACCACTAATCCGTTTTTCCGCTAAAATTTTGATGGCTTCGGATAGGGGTGTTTCTGGCGTAACCGTAATGGGGTTAGGGGTCATTACATCTGCAACAATCTTGGTCATGCCTTACCTGGGAAACAGTTTGATTGGGTACTCCGCTCCATTGTAAGCAATTTTTGAGCCTAAACTTTCAGGGAGTAACGAGATTGTTACACAAAAAAAAACAGTTAGTTGTGTCAATTAGCTTGATGAGATGTGATTGTCTGCCTTATGGGATGCAGGAATATTCAATCACCCAGATTCAGACTAAAATGTTAGCTGACTAAAATATTAGTCTGAATCTGTTTCTCTTCAGCTAAGCACAGCGATACTAACTGCTCCACTGTTGTTCCCTAACCACCTTCTATCTTCTAGGAAATGACTGAGATAAACAACCGAAGTTTAGGCACTTAAGGACAGAAGTTAAGAAAATTCTTATAAAACCCCCCAATTACCCTTTAAGACTGGATTTGAAGGATTTACTCACAACCACACTATCCTGTCTTAACTTCGGAAATTTGGGCTTAACTTCCTTATCTTCTAAAATTGGGTTAACTTAAGTGAGAGAATGGCCACAACTTGAACAAAAGCGATCGCCTGATGTCACTGAGTTACCACATTGACTACAAAAACGTTTCTGAGTTTGGGATGTTTCTCCCATTCCCATAGTCATATTGCCCATTTTCATCGTCATAGGGTTCATATTCATCTGCATATCTCCCATTTTCATCGGTTGCATGGGTTTCATGGTTTCCATTGGAGAAGTAGAAACTTGAGTGACTTGCTCAACGGGTAAAGGTGAAACATTACCTAATGATGGGGAAGCTTCCATAATGCTCATACTGTTTCCCTGAATTTGGATCAATTTGTCTCCCGTTGCTGTAGTCAACTTGATCATAATTCCTTGGGATATTGGGTAAATTTGTGGGGGTAATGTCCAACTTCCTGTCAAAAAACCACTACTTGATTGTTGTTGTTGCCCCATATTTCCACTGATAGAAGTAATAACCGTTTGATTACCTGAGTTTTCTAGGTAAACTTGATGATTAGGGGTGAGTTGACACACATAAGCCATAATGAACCTCCTTGGTTAAATGAATGTTATGGAGAGAGGGAAAAATGGGAGAAAATCAGGGCCCTTTTAGAAATTTGTGGAAAACTTTCAGCTTTTTACCGAGGAGAAAAATTGAGAGAATAAGTCAAAATATCAGAAATATAACCCTTTTCATCCTAAACATCTCAGACGACTTGTGGAAAACTTCAGAACTTTTTCCACACCTTTTCCACAGAAGTCGAAGTAAAGGAAGGAAAGATTTAAGAAATAAAAGGCAAATTTTAAGTCAAAATACAACTGATCTACTGTTAACATCTGCCAACTAGCCATGAAATTCGTTTGTAGTCAAAGTGACCTCAATAGTAACTTATCTTTCGTCAGTCGTGCGGTTCCCTCCCGTCCCACCCATCCCATTTTAGCGAATGTATTAGTCGTCGCGGATGCTCAAAAAAAACGGGTTAGTTTAACCGCATTTGATCTCAGTTTAGGCATAGAAAGCAGTTTTAGTGCTGATGTTACGGAAGAAGGAAAAATAACGTTACCCGCAAAACTTCTCAACGATATTGTTTCACGCTTATCAGAAGGGGAAATCACCCTAGTCGCTGAAGAAACTGAGGATGATGAAACCCAGTTAGTTCTTCTCAAGTCAGTCTCAGGACAATTTCAGGTGCGGGCCATGAACGCAAATGAGTTTCCTCCTTTACCTACCATTGAAGATGGGGAGTCTGTTCAATTACCCATTATCATGTTAACAGAAGGGTTAAAAGGGGCTTTATTTGCCGCTAGTAGTGATGAAACTAAACAGGTGTTAACGGGGGTTCATTTAACGGGAACCCAGGATAGTTTAGAATTTGCTGCTACAGATGGCCATCGTTTATCTGTGGTGCAAACTACTTTACAACCTAAAACCGATGAAGATGAGGCAGGAGAAACAGCAGAAATGCCCAATTTGGAAGGGTTTTCTGTCACCATTCCGGCCCGAGCTTTACGGGAACTTGAACGGATGATTGCTGGTCGCTCAGATACAGAAGCGATCGCCTTACAGGTGGATGAGGCCCAAGTGGTGTTTGAGTTGGGACAACAACGGTTGACGGTTCGTAAATTAGACGGGGCCTATCCTAATTATCAAATGTTAATCCCCAAAAACTTTAGCCGCACTATTAGTTTAGAACGGAAAAGATTGTTAACCAGTCTGGAAAGGGTGGCGGTTTTAGCAGATCAAAAAAACAATTTAGTCAAGTGTACTTTTGACAGTGAAGAAGGACAGGTTTCTTTATCTGTAGAAACCCAAGATTTAGGAAGTGCCAAGGAATCTATGCCTGCTGAAATAACGGGAGACAGTGGAGAAATTGCCTTTAATGTTAAGTATTTGATGGATGGTTTAAAAGCTTTACCCGCTAAAGAAATTCAGATGCAATTAAATGAGGGTAATCAACCCGTTATTTTTAGTCCTTTGGGTGGGTTGAAAATGACATATTTAGTAATGCCTGTACAAATCGTTAAATAATTTACTATAAGTAGTCGGACAACATTAAGTTTGACGGTGAGGTCAGGGAAAAGGCAAAAGAGAAAAGTTTCTGATTCCTTCCTATTTCTTAACAAAAAACTGTCTTATTATAAGCTGTTGTGCATTTAAACTGCTTATTTGTTAAATTGAAGTAAAGAGGGTTGTAGCTGTTTCCTTTTGCTTTTTGCTTTTTGCCTTTTGCCCTGCTAATACGCATTTTAAATGCGTATTAGCTTATGTCCGACTACTTATCGTTTACACAAATTTTGGCAATTCAATCAAGTTTAGCGGGTCAATGGTGTGAACTACCCACGCAGTCCGCGTAGCGACCTGCGGGGCTTCTAACTTCACAGGGGATTGCGTCTAACAAAACCGAAGTTTTACCAGTCCGTCTTACATCCCCTCCATTAGCAGTGTCGCTAGTTCAAGAGCGACAATACTTCGGCTCCGCTCAGCACAAGTATCCGTAAGGCTTCATTTTTGATGTTTATTGAGGCGTTTATGTCGCGGTCATGGTTAGTTTGGCAATGTTCACAAGTCCAATTTCTAATATCAAGAGGTAAGCTACCAACTTGATTGAGACAGACATTACAAGTTTTTGATGAGGGGAACCATCTATCAA